>CAMWUZ010000194.1 GCA_947177595.1 uncultured Porphyromonadaceae bacterium
CACGGATTGTAGAGCCTACAGGTACGTTTGCGATAGAGAACTTACCGTCAATGTTGGTAGAGGCTCCATTCTTACTACCTTCAACAAAAACAGATGCGCCGGGAAGCGGCTCTCCATCTTCATCGTAAACCGTACCGGTACATACGCCGGATTGCGGTGCCGAAGCTACAGCACTAATACCCCCCCCTATTTGGCTGGCTGCCAGCGTGTTAGGGGTGAAGGTCACAGATGCTACCAATGCTATAGCCGCAAAAAATACTTTTCGCATAATTGGGGATAATTTAATTGGTATGGGTTAACTAATTATTTCCCTTAATGGTAAGGGAAACGGGTTAAAAATAATTATAGGTTAAATTTTATTTCCAAAGGTAATGCGAATTTCCTGAATTCTCCTAAAATATTTAACTGAAATTTAACTATCTGTATGTTAAAAAGTATTTCAGAGAAGGATGGGATGTTGAGGTAAGGATGTTAATCTATTGTAGGTTCAGTAGTTATCAAGGTATCGGTGTTCTCTGCTATTTCAGATATTCCTGATGCTTCTTCGGTTTCAGCACCGGTGGAGGAGTCGTCAGCCTCCGGTTTTTTCTTTTCCTTGCGCTCACGGCGCACTATTGTTGCCGCCGGAGCGGAGTTGATGAGATCAATCATTCCTTGTGGCACAACGAATACATCTTCCGGCGATTTCGGGCGTAGCTCGTCATACCACGCGAATTTCTGGAGGAAATAGCTGCCTTTCTTGGCAAGATAGAGCGGAGTGACCTTTGCGGTAGTCTCGGGTGTGAATAGCACACGCTCTATATCGTTGTCAATAAACCATGCGTCCATGATGCTGCTCTCTACATACGCATATTTATTATATGTGGAATCGTTCTCAACCGGAAACATGATGAGCATCACATTTCCTTCTGCAAACAGGTGACGGATGGTGGAGTCGTTGAACCACGCCGTCATCTTTAGCGCGCTCATCTGCTGGAAGCAGTCCTCATCGATATGCTCCGCCATAAATCCGAATTCCGGGAGCTTAGCCCAGTCGATAGTGGAGTCATTGAAATGCAGATGAATCTCGTTTCCAAAAATCTGCTTGGTTTCGTTCCACACCACAGGGTGGCGATACATATACATCATTGAGTCGCGCTCTGTGGAGCTGACAGAATCGCAGATGCCCTGCAAATCCGAGCGATAAAAGCGCACCTTATGAAACACGTTGAGCACTCTGGTGGAATCCTCCTTATCCAGATATGCGAATATAGTGTCGCCGTGGATATAGAGAGTGTCACCGCGCGAGTATTCTTTGGCGAGTGCATGACCGGTAACGAAAGCGCTGTCGGCATTGTCATCGTAAAATCCGTAGTCGCCGTGCATCGATGTGCTTCGCGCCGAGTCTGTGAGAATCATATTGCCGAATGCTTCCCCGAAATTGAGGTCGCGGTTATAGAAAAGTGTGTCGCCTGTGAGGGTATTGCCGCGGTTGGTGATGACGAGTGAGCGCTCATACAGGTCGGCAAGCCCGTTTTCAGTGTTGTAGGTGCCTGATGTGGAGATGATTTCTCCATCCTTACCGATGATACGGGTATGGGCTATCAGTTCAGCCGTATGGGTGCCGGTATTGTAGTTTAGCGAGTCGGTAAACATCAGCAGTGTATCGTTGCCGTTCAGATTTCTCACTTCAACATCAAGGTAGAAATTGGCATCTTTGGTGTTGGGAAAATATTCTCCCTGGAGGGAACTGAGGGTATTTTGAGCATCACTCAACACGCCGCCTGCCTCATAGAAACCTCTCTCTTGTGCAAGGCTGTAGTTGAAAACATCGGTTTCCAGCTTCACATCGCGGTTTATCAGGCGCACCTTCTTGCCGGCATCGGCATATAGCACGGCAAGCTCTTCGTAGCCGTCATAGTTCAGTTCATCAGCATAGACAAACAGGGTATCTCCCTGCTCCATACGCACATTTGAGAAAGCATCAAAAGAGTTGGTCTGTTCATAAAAATGGGCGCTGTCGCAATACATATACATATCGTTTTTTCTGAAAACGACATTGCCTACAAGCACCTGATACTGATCGCGGTCATCTACTCCCGGCTGTTTCTGAAATCGCCACACATCGGCATGCTCGAGAAATACCTTGCCCTCCTGATAGCGGCTTGCATCCGGTATGATAGGGGTGATATTCTGAGGTGTCTGAGGCGTTTGCGGGGTCTGCACCGATTTAGACGGTGCGGTCCAAGCGGGGAGAGCGAGGGCAAAAAATGCGGCAATTCCTGAGATCAGTCTCAGGAATTTGAGTTTTCTGGGAGTCTCGCCGCCCGATTTCATTCAGAGTGTGAAATTATTTCTCTTTAATCCAGCCTTTGTGAGTGAACTCGCAATTGCGCCAGTTTTCATCAATGCGCACGTATGTTTCATTGATTTTCTTGGCAAGCCAGTCGGTGAGAATCTGCTGGCGCTTGCTGTCCTCATACATAGCCTTGAGTGTCTGATAATCTTCGGACAGATTGGCTTTGTGACCGTCGATGCGGCGGGCGAGCTTGACGATAGCCACTACCTCGCGGTTGAGCTTTGGATCCATCATCACGAATGCTTCGGAAATGTCACCGGGCTGCATCGCGGCAATCTTAACGGCTACTTCCTGGGGAAGTTCCGCCATGGTAAAGCGGGTAGAGCCGGATCTCTCGCTCTCGCGGTCGGTGTTCACCATCATGCCGCGGTTTGCACGTGTGGCTTTGTCCTGGGAGACAAGTCCTACAACGTCATTGAATTTCACCTTGTCGGCAACGATGTCGTTGCGCAGAGAGTCGAGGCGTACAATCGCTTCCTTGAGGTCGTTGTCGGAAACCTTCGGGCGGAGAAGAATATGGCGCACGTTGATGCGGTCGCCACGTTTCTCTATAAGCTGTATTATATGGAAGCCGAACTCGGTCTCCACGATTTTGCTGACTTTCTTGGGGTCGTTGAGGTTGAAGGCAACCGCCGCAAATTCCGGGTCAAGTGTGCCTTTGCCGCTGAAACCGAGCTCTCCGCCGCGCATACTGCTGCCGGGATCTTCGGAATATAGAATGGCGAGTGTGGAAAATTCGCTTTTGCCGCTGTTCACACGGTCTGAGTAGTCGCGGAGTCGCGATTTCACATCTTCGATTTCCTGGCGGGGAATCACGGGATTGATTGTGATGATCTGAGCCTCGACCTGAAGCGGTATGAACGGAATGCTGTCGGCGGGGATTGACTCGAAATAGCGTCGCACCTCACTGGGGGTGCTCTTTACGTTAGAGGTGAGGTTGCGCTGCACCTCGCGCACGCGGTAATTGTTTCTCACCATCTCGGTGATTTCCTGACGAAACTCGGGGAGGGGCTTACGAACATATTCCTCAAGTTTCTCCTTGGTCTGGAACATATTGAGATAGTATGCTATGCGGCTGTCAACTTCCGCAGTCACTGCCGCTTCGTTTGCCTCGATGGTGTCCATGTCCGCCTGATGAAGGTATAGCTTTTCAACAGCAATCATTTCGGGGATGACGCAGTAGGGATCTCCCTGGATAGGAGTCTTGTCGCGGAGAATGTTGATATACTGTGATTCAATATCTGATTTCCAGATAGGCTGGTCTCCGACCACCCATGCCACCTCTTCGGCGATGTTGTTGCTCTGCGCCAAGGCACCGAGTGCCATGAGGGCGAATGATGCGGTGATTATGATGCTTTTAAATTTCACGCTGAGTTGGTTATAAATGAAAATTCGGCTCAAAAGTACAAAAAAAATCAGTGAGTGACATTATTTTTGAGGAAATCAAGCGAATTGCTGTCTATTTCAGCCGGTAAAGCGGCTGAGAGGCTGTCGATCCACACTTTATACAAAGAGTCGGCGAGCAGGGTTGTGAGGAGTTCACTGACTTGCTCCGGTGATTGCGGCTGCTCAAATATCTCTCCGGCTACCACCGCCGCGTCTTTCCAGCGGTCGGCTTCAGGGAGAGCAATCGGAAGAGCGAATGCGGCGAAGTCAACATAGGGATTCATTCCGCGCGCCACATTGTAGTTTATTACCCGGAAATCTTTAGAAGTAACAGATGCCGGACCTTGCAACGC
>CAMWUZ010000195.1 GCA_947177595.1 uncultured Porphyromonadaceae bacterium
ATTATGTAGTGATGGGTATAATGCCGATATTGAACATTAAATCAGAAAGGGACGTTAATATTTAAAAATTAATGATACCACAGATATGAAAAAGATTGGAATTTTTTACGGTTCATCAACCGGCGCAACAAAATCAGTCGCTGAAAAAATAGCAAAGACTCTCGGTATGGATATAGAAGATGTGCATGATATTACCGGAACATCCCCCAGTAAAGTGGCTGACTATGATGTTATTTTACTCGGAACCAGTACATGGGGTTCAGGTGAGCTTCAGGATGATTGGTATGATTTTATAGCCGGTCTTGAGGAACTATATCTAAAAGGTAAGTCAATCGCTTTATTTGGCTGCGGAGATGAGAATATGTCAGATACATTCTGCAATGCTGTCGGCATTCTATACGATCGCTTGCAAAAGACCGAGGCGAAATTTATCGGTGAATTCAATACTGACGGGTATGAATTCTCGGAATCAGAGGCTGTTAAGGATGGCAAGGCAGTGGGATTGCTGATAGATGACACCAATCATTCCGATTTGACTGACAAGAGGGTCGGGGAGTGGTGCGCAAAAATTAAGGAAGAAATTTAAATTGATATAAAGCGATAAAAATAAAGCCGATGGAATTCCATCGGCTTTATTGATTTATAACGGGTTGATATTAACCTTTGATAGCGGCAACACCGGGAAGAACCTTACCTTCGATAGCTTCGAGAAGGGCTCCACCACCGGTTGATACGTAAGAAACCTGATCGGCAAGACCGAACTTGTTAACGCATGCGACAGAGTCACCACCACCCACAAGTGAGAACGCGCCTTTATCAGTAGCTTCCACAATTGCATCAGCGATAGCACGGCTGCCTGCGGTAAAGTTATCGAACTCAAACACACCGGCAGGACCGTTCCAAAGAATAGTTTTTGCGTCCTTGATTGCATTGCGGAATGCTTCGCGGGTTTCGGGACCGGCATCAAGACCTTCCCAACCGTCGGGTATATCCATGCATGAAACAATCTGAGTTTTAGCGTCATTGCTGAAGCTGTCGGCAGCCACACAGTCTGTACCAAGAACGAGATTCACACCTTTTTCTTTAGCTTTGCGCATGATTTCGAGCGCAAGGTCAAGTTTGTCATCCTCACAGATAGACTGACCAACTTTACCGCCCTGAGCTTTGGCGAAAGTATAAGTCATGCCACCGCAGAGGATAAGATTGTCAACCTTGTCCATGAGGTTTTCAATGATACCGATCTTGGTAGATACCTTTGAACCACCCATTATGGCTGTGAAAGGGCGTTTGATGTCGCTGAGAATGTTGTCAACAGCCTTAACCTCTTTTTCCATGAGGTAGCCGAGCATTTTGTCCTGCGCGTCGAAGTAGTCGGCAATAACAGCGGTTGAAGCGTGTTTGCGGTGCGCAGTTCCGAAAGCATCATTAACATAAACATCAGCATAGCTTGCGAGAGTTTTCGCGAACTCTTTCTGACGCTGTTTCATTTCTTTCTTGGCATCTTCGTAACCTGCATCCGTTTTTTCGATTCCCACGGGCTTACCTTCTTCCTCGGGGTAGAAGCGGAGGTTTTCAAGGAGAAGAACTTCACCGGGTTTGAGATTAGCGGCGGCTTCGGCTGCATTAGCGCAATCCTCAGCGAATTTCACCTCTGTGCCGAGAGCTTTAGACACTGCATCCTTAATTTGAGCAAGTGAAAATTTAGGGTTGACCTTGCCTTTGGGCTTACCCATATGGCTCATGATAATAAGGCTGCCACCGTCTTTGAGGATTTTTTCAAGTGTGGGAAGAGCGCCACGAATACGGGTATCGTCGGTGATGTTACCGTTTTCATCCAGAGGCACATTGAAATCAACGCGAACGATTGCTTTCTTGCCGTTGAAGTTGTAATTGTCGATGTTCATTTTTTATTGTTTTAAGTATTATGTTTGTGTTTCTGTTGCAAAAATAGAACTTTTTGTGAAATAATATTCTTGATACTTAGATTATTCCATGCTTTTTAAGCTCATTTGCCATCTGGTCTCTGAGTTTAACGGCTTCTTGGGCTGCTTTTTCAGCGAAATCACGCTCGGAAGATGCGTAGATGATACCGCGGGAGGAGTTTACCAGTAATCCGCAGTCACCGGTCATACCGTAGCGGCAAACCTCCTCGAGGCTTCCTCCCTGAGCACCGACTCCCGGAACGAGGAGAAAGCTCTCCGGAGCGCCCTTGCGGATATCCTCAAACATTTTGCCTTGAGTGGCACCTACAACATACATCATTTCTTCCGGTCCCGCCCATTGCTGAGATGTGGTAATGACTTTCTCAAACAGGGGAGTGCCTTCTGCATCTTTGATAAGCTGGAAGTCATGAGAACCTTTATTGGATGTGAGTGCTAAAAGAATCACCCATTTACCGTTATAACCCAGGAAAGGAGTTACGCTATCCTGTCCCATATAGGGGGCAACGGTGATCGCGTCCACACCGAGATGTTCAAAGAAACTGCGGGCATAAAGCTGCGATGTGTTACCGATGTCACCTCGTTTCGCATCGGCGATAATGAATTGATCGGGATAATTGTCCCTCAGATATTTGACTGTCTGCTCAAGCGCCGACCAGCCTTCGGCGCCAAAACTTTCGTAGAATGCGAGGTTTGGTTTATATGCAACGCAATATTCGGCTGTCGCGTCAATGATAGCTTTGTTGAAAGTGAATATGGGGTTTTCTCCTTCAGCGATATGCTTGGGCACCTTCTTTATATCGGTATCAAGTCCTACACAGAGAAATGACTGTTTATTCTTAATGTTTTGAATGAGTTCTTTACGTGTCATAATATTATAATGTGGTTGCTTTTAGTTTTTCGGTATTTTCGGCGACTATCAGGTGGTCGATGCAGTCTTGTATGTCTCCGTCAACAAAGGCCTGAAGATTATATATGGTGTAATTGATTCGGTGATCGGTGATACGCCCCTGGGGATAGTTATAGGTTCTGATTTTAGCGGAACGGTCACCGGTAGAGACCATGGTTTTTCTTCTGGCTGCGATATCATCGATATATTTCTGATGTTCCTTATCATATATAAAGGTGCGCAGTCTGCTCAAAGCCCTTTCTTTATTCTTTGGCTGGTCGCGGGTTTCGGTGCATTCAATCAGTATCTCCTCGGTTTCGCCGGTATTGGGATTTTTCCACATATATCTCAGGCGGACTCCCGATTCAACTTTATTGACATTCTGACCTCCGGCACCCCCGCTGCGGAATGTATCCCATTTGATTTCACCTTCGTTAATCTCCACATCAAAGGGCTGTGCTTCCGGCAATACGGCAACAGTCGCAGCCGAGGTGTGCACCCTGCCTTGCGTTTCAGTGGCAGGCACACGCTGAACGCGATGCACTCCGCTTTCATATTTGAGGGTGCCGTAAACGCCCTCTCCGGAAACCGCCATAACTATTTCTTTGAAGCCGCCGGCTGCTCCTTCATTCATGGAAGTGACAGACACATTCCATCCCATGTGCTCGCAATATTTCGAGTACATCTTGAACAGGTCTCCGGCAAATATCGCGGCTTCATCGCCGCCGGTGCCGGCACGGATTTCAACAATGGCATTTTTGCCGTCTTCGGGATCTGCAGGAATCAGAAGCAGCTTTATCTCCTCTTCAAGACCCGGTATGGCGCTTTGGGCGGCTGAAAGCTCCTCCTGCGCCATACTCCGGAGCTCTTCGTCAGTTTCAGAATCAAGTATCTCTTTCGCTCCTACGATATCATCAAGTGCTGTGCGGTAGCGTTTTGTGGCAGCAATTAGCTTTTCAAGTTCACTGTATTCTCTTGACAGCCGCACATATCTTTTCATATCGGCAATAACGGAGGGGTCGGTTATGAGGGTGGATATTTCCTCAAACCGGGCATCAATACCCTCAAGTCGTTTAAGAAGCGATGGTTCAGCCATATACCATTCTAGTCATTGTTTCAAGCGCGAAGTTAATGAAAATATGTGATACAATCAATGAATTTCCAATGTGTTTAAGGTCGGGTTAAAAAAATGGGGTTATAATTGGAATA
>CAMWUZ010000196.1 GCA_947177595.1 uncultured Porphyromonadaceae bacterium
GCCGCCGCAAACGGAGGGGACACAATCTCCAACCTCGCAAAAGGAATGTACATCATCCGCTTCGCACGCCGCACATTCAAAATCCGCCTCTAATCCCCCAGTCCTACATATAATCGATAATAACTGACGATTTTATCTTTGTCAAAGAGAATTATCGCTACTTTTGCAATAGCAAGCTGTTAAATTGGTTCAGTGATAAGAATGGAAAAAAGAAAGCTGATTGCCGCACTGGTAATCCTGATTTTTACAAATATATTTGTTGGAGCGCAGGTGCGCACTGAAATAATTCCAATTGCGCAATCTGAAGAATGGGAAACCGTTAACTGGAATTTCGAGCTGAATCCACAGACATACGAAGCCACTCTCGTGTCTCCTGTTGATGGTGCCTATAAGTTTATCAATCCGGGCATTGACTGTATAGTAGCTTCCGACGGCTTCAATTGCTCATTCTGGTCTCCATCCGTTACAGGCATGGCTGGAGAGAGCCTATATTTCACGGCAATAAAGATTCCCGAAACAGTAATGAGTTCCGTAGATGGTAAAACCTATACCGTAACAGCAATCGGTGACAGAGCGTTCGCGCACTCGAATATCGCATATATTCATGTGCCTAATACCGTTCTGGCTATCGGTGAGGAGGCTTTTACCGGTTGCGCTTCTCTGGTCGGTATCGATTATGTGTCGGCATACGAACTCGTCCCCCATTCTGTCACCTCGCTTGGCAAAGGTGCGTTCAAAGATTGTTCATCTCTCAAAAGAATAGATATTGGCGACGGTGTTACCGAGATTCTACCTGAAACGTTTGACGGGTGTACATCACTGCAGTATATCAAAATAGGCGCAAGCGTCATCAAAATCAGTTGCATTCTCCCGCCTCTCGAAGGCATCGCTTTCCATTCACCCGCTCCTCCGCAGCTCATTCACCCGCTTTCCGCCGAAGAGATTTGGGCACCGATAGCCGATCTTTATGCATACAAAGTCAGATTCGGCGATGTAAAAGGTTTCGGAATTAAACCCCGGCAAGAAAATACACTGAAATTTTATACCGGTGCTACCCGCCCTGTCTATATCGATATTGTTTCTGCGCCTGTGCTCAAAGCTGATCCTACGGAGAAATACCACTTTATTTATCGTGCTATGGATTTCGGCGGAATGATTCCTGGGTATAGAGAAATTATTGCATCACACCTTAATGCAAATGTCACGTCAAAAAAGACTAAGGATTTGCCATACACAATATATTTCAGTGATACGCAAGCCGGTATTATCCACAGCCCGAACGTGTTCCCATCGTCAACCGACTCTACAATGCAGGTTGGGTTCAATGCTCCCGGTGAATATGAACTCACAGTGGTGAGCAATGATTTCACCCGTGCGTCATATACATGGAAAGTGAATGTGATTGAGGGAGTTCCGGTAGATAGGATGCTGGTGGACGGTCCTCTGATTCTCGCGCCGGGTCAGACCGGACAATGTACACCTCTGTTTTATGGAGATCTCGGCACACCTACAATCACGGATGTCATCTGGCACTCTGATAATGAAGAAGTACTCACCGTTGATGCCGCCGGAATTGTCACTGCGGTAGGCGAGGGTACCGCCAAAGTTATAGCCCGCAGTGCTGATCCCGCGTGTCCGGAAAAAGTAGCCAATCATCAGATCACCGTATCTCAGACCGGAATAGCCCCGTTCCCTGTACTTCAAAGTGTGGCGACAAATACCAGTGTAAGCAGCCATGCGATGCTTAAGGCTACCGATAAAGAAACAGAATTTTATATCAGTCTGACCGATCTGGCAAATAGTTATGGAATGATTGCGGCTCCCACAGTTACTCTCAGCCATGATGCCACCAAACCTTCCACTCCATATAATTTCCCTTATCCGGGAGCGGAAAGTCTTACGATAAACGGAATCAAGCACATGAGTTCTCCGGTTTTAGAGGAACTTGTGATTACCGATTACAATTATTCAGCCTATGAGTCATACAGCACACCTCTCACCATTCCTTGCTCGGTATTTGCAATATGGGATGAGCGTGCCGGTTTTGTAGATATTGTCAGAATAGGTGACTATGCTTTTGCAGGTAGTAATATAAAGTATGCTCATTTGGCGGCGAGTGCTTCTGACGGACCATCCAGAACTACCGAATTGGGTAGTTACGTATTCGCTGAGTGTCACTCGTTTAAAGGCATTCCCGAGGGTAGTGCATATGATGTGGTGCCGGACAGAATCACCAAGATGGGTCGCGGTGTGTTTAAAAACTGTGACAATATGGAGATTATGGCAATCGGCGATGGCATAACAGTGCTTCCGGAGGAGACTTTTGACGGATGTACAGCCCTGCGTCAGGTGAGACTCGGAGCCGGTATCAAGACCATAAATTGCAGTGTGACAGCCTCAGAGGTAATCGTTGTGGCATCACCCGAAGTACCGGTGATTGCTCCCGGCTGCACTCTTTCCGCCCCGGAAATATTGGTGCCCGCCGCCAGTCTTGACAAATACAGTGAGGAGTGGACATGGGCTGAGCTCAAACCCTACGGCATTGTTGTGGAGGATGGCAGAGCAGACATCCGAGCCTATATTTCTCAGAATCGCTCATTCAAGATTGATGTACAGGGTTATAGAACCGATGGAACGTGCACATATAGATATCCTTATGTGACGAGTTCTTCCAGTCTCACATACCTTCCTTCCAGAGGAGAGCTACCGTTCTATCGTGCCGAATTTGAAAAAAGCGTCGTTTCTACATTTGATCCAGGCAAATCTTCGGTATCGGTGAAATTAAATAAAGCTACTGATATCACATTTATCTCAACCGACATCACCCGCACGAAACTTACCGTGCCATTTGAACTCAAATCCGGTATTCCCGTATCCCGCCTGACAGTTTATCAACCGGCTTCTGAGGTTCTCACTGTCGGTGGTTCTAAGACACTTACGGCATCAGTCATGCCTACCAATGCTACACAAAAAACAGTTGAATGGACTGTATCCGACCCCAAAATCGCAGTGATAGATGCCAAAGGTAAGTTGACGGCTCTCAAGAAAGGCTCGGTCATCGTCACAGCCACAACAACAGACCCGTATAGCGACACTTTCACTGCATCTGCCACGGTGGAAATCAAAGGTGAAGTCACAGATATGGTAATGACGTTTAATAGCCATGAAATTTTAACAAACGACACCATATTCTGTGATATTGACGATATTCTCACCTTTGGAGCGAATATAACTCCGGAGGGTAAATACGCTGCGGAGTTGAAATGGAGCTTTGAGACTGTGAGTGATAAAATTGCCTCTTTTGACGAAAGCACCGGAGCCCTCAAGGCGATAAGCGCAGGAATATGCACCCTTAGAGTAACCATGCCGAAAGAGTTTACCTATTCTGATGAAGATATTGTCAAGACAGTGATAATAAAGGTAAATGCTCCAGCTGTCAAGCCTGTTGAGCCGGAAAATCCCGATCCGATAGAACCAGGTGTTCCCACTCCGACGGAACCTGATAATCCTGAACCGGCAGAACCGACAGAGCCGGACAACCCCGACCCGGAAGAGCCGGATTATCCGAATACTATAGAACCTGACCCGGAGGAGCCGGAAGATGATCCCGAACCGGAAAAACCTGCTGCAATCACGGGAGTAGAGAGCGGTAGTGTCACCGTCATGACTGAAGGTTGCATAATCTATGTAAAAGGAGTTCCCGCCTCAACGGTGATAAAGTTGTATTCCATTGATGGAATGCTTGTCAGGTATGCAAAGGTAACAAATGAGACGACCACTCTCATTGCGCCTCGCCCCGGCTTGTACATTCTCCTTGCTGACCGCGCATACAAGCTCTCCCTCCGTTAGGAGATAAACTTTCAATCTTTTTCAGAAAATTCAAAAAATTCATCTAACAACTAACAGACTAATTACTAACTACTTGCAGCTCATTGTAACAACGTTGTAACGGATTTAACTTTCGTTAACCTGGAAATTCTTGC
>CAMWUZ010000197.1 GCA_947177595.1 uncultured Porphyromonadaceae bacterium
CCCCTAAATATAGTATAAGAGAGATAACGAAGCCTGCGATACCTGCCTTGCCGACATCCGAGCTATTTCTGGCTCGTGCCGACATCATTACCGCGCCTTCCACGCCGAAGAAACAGAATAGGGTCACCATCATCGTGGATTTTATCTGCTCTCCGACTCCTCCGAGGGCGGGCGTGTCTTCCCACAGGGATACAGTGAAAATTCCGGTTTTGAAGCATATCGCGAACACGATGATGACGAAAGCCACCATAGTAATCTTGATAACCGCAAGAAGATTGTTAATGAATTTAGCCGTGCGTATGCCGAAGCTCACGATAAAATACATTATCCAGATAAATATGCTTCCAAATACAACCGTTTCCCAACCGTGACGCAAAAACACCGGGAATATTGCCCCGAAAGCATCGTTCAGCATCACCGCGTAGGCAACGTTTGAAAAGGCTGTGCATAGCCAATATCCCCATGCGATATTAAAGCCGGTATATTTACCGAACCCCGCAAGTGCATATTGATATATTCCGGCATTATAGCGGGGATAGTGTGTGCTGAGCCATTTGAATGCCATTACAAGAGGCAGAATGCCCGCGCCGGTTATAATCCAGCCCCACAGCACAGCAATAGGGTCGGCATTTGCCGCCATATTCTGGGGGAGATTGAAGATTCCGACGCCTATGACAAGTCCGAGTACAAGAGCCGTAAGTCCCCAAAATCCAAGTTTTCCGCTTGATAACATTTTCAGTTTTTGTTTTCGGATGCAAAGGTAGTCATAAAAACCGAAGCCGTTTAATGGGTATTTAATAAGTATAGGATGAATATGCATTATTAGCTTTGTGTGGAGAGTTCAAATCGAGTCAAAATTTCAAATCGTGCATCAATTATTGCCGTTATCAAATTAATCAGTTACCTTTGCGACCGCAGACCGAACTGCAGAGACCCGGTCAGGGCTATGCGGGTGGGTCGGCAAATTTTTTTAGGAAGCGTTTACTTGACGCTCTTTCTTGGCTTGTTGAAACCTGGAAAACTTCAATTGCAGTCAAGGATGTAGTAAACAGTAGATGCCTGCGGATATGTATATTCTGCCGATAGCGGGCGCGTGAGCGTCGGCTATTGGGATTGTACACATATTCTGCGTGAGGTCTCTGCTCGTTTGCTCGTTCTACTGCAATGGGCAATTCCAGGGCCTCAACAAGCGGGACGGGCAACAGTACGGCTCTCACGCTTTTATTTTAATAAACCAATTAAAGCCGATGAGGGGAGCCAGGAGGCAACATTATTTATTATGAAGAAGTTTCTTCTTGCATTGGGTGTTATGTTTACTACCCTCTCTTTCAGTGTTAACGCACAAACGGTTTCCGCCGACTTTTCATCACTGGACAAACTTGTAGAAAAGCTGTCAAAGGCATGTGACAAAGCGCCTAAACCTTGTGGCGAAGGTGATATCGACGGTTTTGTTAAGGGCAACGAGACCGCAGCTCGCGGCGCGGTTGAAACGGCTAAAAAACTCCACAATCTTTACTCCCGCCAGATCGGTGAATCTGAAAACGGTGTGCAGGATGTTACCGTAACCAAACCCACTAAGGAAGACTGGGCAGACCTTGCGGCTACTGTTGCGACCCAGACCGCCGGTATGGCTCAACTCGGCATCTCTGCAAAAAAGGCTGCCGAAGCAGTAAAAAAAGCCGACAAGATGAAAGCGATCAAACTTGCTAAACCTTTGAAATGGGCAACTGACATCATGCCTGTAACCGGTGAAGCCCTTGCTGAAGAGGCAAAAGCTATCGATCAGATCATCAAACTCCTCAAATCAGACGACAATTTATGATTAATACGGTGAAAGCCGTCTGTATCAGCGTTATGATTGCTGTGGGAGGGGGTAGTGCCTTCTCACAGCAATCTTCTGATTCCAGACCGGTAGTTGGTGTAGCGGAATTTTCATGCCAGGAGAATTCTCCTTATACGGGGCTTGTGACTGAAAAAGTGGTAGAGATGCTCACTAATACACGCCGTTTCAGGGTGGTTGACCGAACGAGCATAGACAAAGTCCGGTCTGAACTCGAGTTGCAGAAATCAGAGGCATTTCTCGATAGTAAAAATCTGGTGCAACAGGATATAGCTGTCGCTGCCGAAAAGATGATTACCGGTCATATAGTCAAAATACCTGTCTATCGTATGAAGAATCCCGACGGCTCTGTGAGAGGATTTAAAGCGAGTGTCGGATTTGAAATGAAAGTTGTCGATGTAGCCACCGGTTTGAGTAGCGAAGCTACCAGTTTTCAAGGGAAGGCATCTCAGGAATGTATGAGTGCGGAAGCTGCGGTCAATATGGCGATGCAGTCTATTCAAAATGAAATTGCCGAATGGTTTCGAAGTAATTTCCCTGTAACTTGTACGCTGACCCGTATAATTGACGGCAAGACCATACTTGTCAACGCGGGCTCCGAGCAAGGTATTAAACCGGGAAATGTATTGAAAATAGAAGCAATCGAGATGTTGGACGGACAGCCGTATCACAAATTATTGGGAGAAGTCAAGGTAAAAACCGTGGCGGGCCCTAATTTTTCTGAATGCGATGTACCCAAAAAGGTTATGGAAAATGTCCGCTCCTACTTTGACAATGCCATTAAAATTAATTGTGAACTAAAACAACCGAAGAAATGAATCGTGTTATTTTATTGATACTTTCACTTATATTGGCGGGTAATATCTCCATATTCGCCCAATATCAGGTAAATCATATCTCTACAACGGGAGAAAATATGACTTTCAGAGTGGTTGGATATGGGAAGAATTCAAAAAAAGCATCTGACAATGCAGAACTAAGCGTGATCAAGGCTTTAATGTTTGAAGGAATACCTAACAGCCAGCAGCATATACCGATGGTGCCAGAAACAGAGGCACAAGCTCTTAAAAAACACAAAAATGCGCTAAACTCCTTTTTCGCAGGTGAATATAAAAGTGAAATAGTACGATCGGTTATTGTCCGTAAATTCGGTAAGGATGCCAACAAACAAAAGACAATAACCCTTGAGGTTACTGTGAATATCCGCGCATTGAGAAATAAACTTGAAAGAATTGGTGTTATAAGAAAATTCGGATTATGAAGCACTTAACATATTGTAGGCTATTTCTTGTCTTTCAATTCCTTACTTTCGCTTTTTATTTGTCAGCACAGCAGGCGACCGTTCAACCCAAAATAATGGTAGTGCCTTTTGTGAAAGAGGGTGAGGACATTCGTACTGTTTTAGAAGAGGATGCCGATAAGCGCATTGTTCTTACTAAGGTTAAAGAAGCCTTTGACTCAAGAGGATTCACTACGGTCGATTTTTTGGGAAAGTTAAAAGCCGGATCGGTTCAGTCAGGAATGTCAGATGAGCAGCAGTCGGATTTGAAGTCCATGATAATTGCATCTTCAGGTGCTGATATATATGTTGACACTGAGATGATTATTAATAAGTCTGGTTCCGGAAATGCGGTGAAAGTAATCATCACGGCATATGATATCAGTACCGGCGGGTCTCTCTCTAACAAGGTTGGAGATAGCGGCAAGTTCTATACCGATGATTTCGGACGGCTTGGATCTAAGGCAATTGAAAGTTGCGCCGATGATTTTCTGAATGTGATGCAGACTAAGTTCAATGATATGGTGCAAAACGGAAGGTCATTGAATATGACAATCGGTTTTGATGAGGGCTCTCAATACAATATGAACTCGGAATTAGGTGACGAAATGCTCACCATTGCCGACCTTATTGAGATGTGGTTGGAAGAAAATGCATATCAGGGTAACTTTCATGTTCAGGGCACTACCGCGACCAAAATGATTGTGGATGACGTCAGAATCCCGCTCAAAGACTCGAAGGGAAATAATTATTCAGTGGCTGCTTTCGGACGCGAATTTCTAAAGTTCGCACGCAAACATGGATTGAAGATTACCCGTAACATTGTTAATAATTCACTCATTATCACAATATCATAAT
>CAMWUZ010000198.1 GCA_947177595.1 uncultured Porphyromonadaceae bacterium
ATGTCATATCGCTCAAGTGGAGTTATTCTCACATCAACACTTGCCGCAGCCTGCTAAGCCACGTCAAGAGAGTTCCTGCCTATAGAGCGGGAAGAAGCCGAATTGTCGTTTCTCACATGAAGCGCATACACAGTGCCTTCTCTCCTACCCTTCATCATCAGCGCAAGATCAACAAGCTCCTCGGCAGTGAGAGGATTAGCCACCGGAATAAGCACATTACCCCTCTTATTGAATGCACTCCCCTCATTTTCAGCCTCATCGCTCAGCAGCTCCACTTTCAGTTTCTGTGCCGCCCGTGAAGTACCGAGCGATGACACCGTACAGGTTATCAGTATCATAACCACCGTACCGTTGAGAATCACCTCGTCAAAAAGCCCCATTCCGTAGCCGATTGTCACCACTGCAAGAGCAACAGCCGTGTGCGCATTACTCAGCTGATACATAATTGACCTGTCAAGCCCGCGCATCCTGAAACTGAGCTGGGTAAACCATGCAGCAAGCCACTTGGACGCCATAGCTATAGCGCTCATCACTCCCGCCGCATAGAGTGTACCCCACCCTTTTGTAATCACACCTATATTTATCATCATACCCACACCTATAAGAAAGTAGGGGATGAAAATTGCATTACCTACAAATTCTATTCGTCCCATCAGGGGAGACTTTGCCGGAATGTAACGGTTCAGCACCAGACCGGCAAAGAACGCGCCGAACACATCCTCGATTCCTGCGACAGAAGCAAGCTGCGCCGCAAGAAACATCATTGCAAGCACATAGATGAATTGAAGGATATTGTCATTCCAGCACCGGAAAAACCAGCGGGTGAGACGCGGATAAATATATGTAACCGCCGAGCAGTAACCTATAAGCCTGAGCAGAAGACTCACTGTACCCCACAGCCGGAATTCACCCTCACGGAAAATCCCAACTACAGCCGCGAGCACTATAAGTGAACCGAGAACTGTAAAAATAGTGCCGGTGATAGCGATCACCACCGGAGAGGTGCGGGTTAGTCCGAAACGCGACACTATAGGATAAGCTATCAGGGTATGCGCGGCAAACATCGATGCCATCAGCACCGACGTGAGCACATCAAGATGCAGCAACAGATGAGATGCTACCGCACCAACAATCATAGGCACGGCAAAAGTAAACCCACCGAATACAGCCCCTTTCCTAAGATTCTTCTTCAGGTGATACATATCTATCTCTATGCCTGCCAGGAACATAAGATAGAGAATACCCACCTGCCCGAAAACCTCGAAGCTCATATCGCGGGCAAGCAGATTCACCCCGTAAGGTCCCACTATCACACCCGCGATTATAAGTCCTATCACATGAGGTATCTTGAGCTTGTTGAGAAGAACCGGAGTGACAAGAATTATCAGCAGCACCGCTAAAAAGATTGATACCGGTGCCGTGAGAATTGGAGTTATCGCCTGTATAGACGGTACGCTCATGGTTCAGTCTGTTCACTTCTTCCAGCCGTGAGCCAGCATATATTGTGCAATCTGCACAGCGTTAAGCGCCGCGCCTTTCTTTATTTGGTCACCGACTACCCAGAAGGATAAGCCGCACTCATTGCATAAATCCTTGCGGATTCTGCCTACAAAAACAGGATCTTTACCGGCTACAAAAAGTGGCATAGGATATTTCTTTTCGGCAGGTGCATCAACAACGACTATGCCCTCACCGGCAGCAAAAGCCTCACGAGCCTCCTCAACGCTTATGGGGCGCTCTGTCTCAATCCATATCGCTTCTGAATGAGCGCGCATAACAGGTACACGCACACACATAGCGCTCACATCCAGATTCGGCTCATGCATGATTTTCTTGGTCTCATTAAACATCTTCATCTCCTCCTTCGTGTAACCGTTGTCGGTAAACACATCCACATGAGGAATAAGATTATAGGCGAGCTGATAGGAAAACTTATTAACTGTTGCCTCCTCTCCCCTACCGAGCTGAGCATACTGTTCCACAAGTTCATCCATAGCTGCCGCTCCGGCACCGCTCGCCGCCTGATATGTTGCAACGTGCACCTTACGGATCTTGCTCAGGTCATTGATTGGTTTCAAAGCCACAACCATCTGAATAGTCGTGCAGTTGGGGTTAGCTATAATACCTCGCGGAGCGTTGAAAGCATCCTCGCCGTTCACTTCCGGCACCACGAGAGGCACATCCTTGTCCATACGAAAAGCGCTGGAGTTATCTATCATCAGGGTGCCATGCTTGGTAATTGTATCGGCAAACTCAATCGAAGTGCTTCCGCCGGCACTTACAAAGGCTATATCTATACCTTTGAAATCATCATTATGACATAATTCCTTGACGGCGTATTCTTTGCCCCGGAAAGAATATTTGCGACCGGCACTGCGGCTTGATCCGAAAAGAGTCAGTTCATCAATCGGAAAATTCTGTTCATCGAGCACCCGCAGAAATTCCTGCCCTACTGCTCCGCTTGCTCCTACTATAGCTATATTCATTGTTTTTTCAGTATGTAATGAAAATATTTCTGCAAATTTATAAAATTCGGACGGTTCAGATACCAAATTCCTCCTTAACCTTATCTATCATATCTGTCTTCTCCCACGTAAACAGCTCAACCTCACGCTTGATGCGGGCATTCGACGGTCCAAATTCCTTTGTCTTGATTTCAGGCACGCGCCCCATATGACCGTATGCCGCTGTTTCCTCATAAATCGGAGCGCGAAGTTTTAGCCGCTTCTCAATCGCGCTCGGACGCATATCAAAGATTTTCTTCACCCTTTCTGAAATCTCGCCATCGGTAAGATTTACCTTAGCGGAACCACGGGTATTGACATACAGGCTTACCGGCTCAGCGACACCGATAGCGTATGCCACCTGCACGAGAGCTTCGCGCGCAACTCCGGCAGCGACAAGATTTTTTGCGATATGACGGGCAGCGTATGCAGCCGAGCGGTCCACCTTGCTCGGATCTTTACCGGAGAACGCTCCACCGCCGTGGGCACCTCTGCCGCCATAGGTATCAACAACAATTTTTCTGCCGGTCAATCCGGTATCGCCGTGAGGACCACCTATAACAAACTTACCGGTGGGATTGACATGGAGCACCATATCTGCGTCAAACATATCACGCACCTTCTCCGGCAGTTGGGCGATAACACGTGGCAAAAGTATCTCCTTCACATCCTTTTTAATAACAGCAAGCATACGTTCATCTGCCTCCTCCTGAGTCATTCCGTCAGCTGGTTCTATAAACTCGTCATGCTGAGTGGAAATCACGATAGTATGCACTCTCACCGGCTCATGCTCCGGAGTATATTCTATTGTCACCTGACTCTTGGCATCGGGTCTTAGATATGTCATCTCACTACCCTCGCGGCGTATTGCCGCAAGTTCGCGCAGCAGAAGATGGCTTAGATCCAGAGCGAGAGGCATATAGTTTGCGGTTTCGTCACAGGCATAACCAAACATCATACCCTGGTCACCCGCACCTTGTTCATCGGCGTTTGCACGCTCCACCCCCCTGTTTATATCCGCGCTCTGCTCATGCAAAGCAGAAAGCACCCCACAAGCCTGAGCATCAAACTTCAATTCGCTCCGGTTGTAGCCTATACGGTCAATCACACGGCGCACTGTGCTCATAAGATCAACATAGGCTTCACTTTTCACTTCGCCGGCAACAACAACCTGCCCGGTTGTCACCAATGTTTCACAAGCCACCTTACTGCTCGGATCCTGAGCGAGAAATTCATCGAGCACCGCATCCGAAATCTGGTCGGATACCTTATCGGGATGTCCTTCCGACACACTCTCTGAAGTAAACAGATAATTTCTTGAATTTTCCTTCATATTGCTTTCGTTAATTTTTTTGACATAAAAAAATCGCCTCCGGAAGTCGGATTAAAAACCTGACCGGATGCGAAATCACTTTGCTTATGCC
>CAMWUZ010000199.1 GCA_947177595.1 uncultured Porphyromonadaceae bacterium
TCTGTGAATTTCGCTACTGCAGGATACTCGCGAAACGACCTGAACAGCTACTACAGCACTGCATTCACCGAAAACACCAAGAGCAGCACCATCAACATGACTTATCGAAAACCGGGATCAAAATTCTCTTTCTCTACCACCGCAAGCGTTGCACAGCGCACACAAGACTCCACTCTCTCGGTCTCTTTCCCGAACATCACTCTTTCTTATTCCCAGTTCGCCCCGTTCAAACGCAAACGGCAGATCGGTTCTGAAAAATGGTATGAGAAAATCAAGATGTCATACAGCGGTGTGTTCAACAACTCTTTGACAGCACATCAGGATCAGTTCTTCAAGAAGAGCCTTATAAAAGACTGGAGAAACGGTATGCGGCACAGCATACCCATATCAGCTACATTCAACCTGCTGCAATATATCAATGTCACCCCCTCGGTAAATCTCACCGACCGGATGTACACCACCAAAGTGAGAAGACAGTGGGATCCGAATGCATCAGCCGAGATATGCGATACAAGCTACAGTTTCTATAACGTGTGGGACTTCAGTGCCTCCATGTCCTTTGACACCAAAATCTACGGTTTCTATCAACCCCTGCCATTCCTCGGCAATAAGGTGAAAATGATTCGTCATGTGCTCACTCCCACAGTTTCTTTCAGCGGGAATCCTGATTTCAGCTCACCATTCTTCGGCTATTACGGCTCATATCAGATGCCAGATATCAACGGCACTATGACCACAAGAAAGTATTCCCTGTTCCCGAACAGTCTTTTCGGTGTACCGGGACAAGGTAGAAGCGGAACGGTCAGCTATCAGCTCGCCAACAACCTCGAGATGAAGGTGAGAGACGATAACGATTCCATAGGTGAACGCAAGATTTCGCTGATTGAGAACTTATCTGTCAGCCAAAGCTACAACTTTGCAGCCGACTCGCTCAACTGGAGTAACATAAATACCTCTCTGCTCCTAAAGCTCACCAAGAATTTCACCCTCAATCTCGCCGCCACCTGGGATGTTTACACCTACCAGCTAAATGCGGCAGGAAATCCGGTGAGAGTTAACATCCCGCGCTGGAAAGCGGGTAAGGGTATAGGACGCCTGTCCAGCACCGGCACATCGTTCTCATATACTTTCAACAACAATACTTTCAAGCGCAAGAAAAAAGATAACAATAACAAGAATAACAACGACAACTCCTCCAGGTCCGACGATGAGAATGACCCTATGGCAAACGGAGCCGCTCAGGAAAACTCATACGAGCAGAAAGAAGGTGACATCACTCTGAATCCTGACGGATATATGCAATGGGAGGTGCCGTGGAACTTCTCCATTAACTACAGCGTGAGCTACGGCTACGGTTCTTTCAACAAGAAGAAGATGGAGTATAACGGCAAACTGACGCAAAACCTCAGTTTTTCTGGTAACATACGCCCCACTAAAAACTGGAATTTTAGCTTTAGCGCAAGCTATAACTTTGACACCCATAGGCTTGCATATATGAACTGCAACATTTCAAGAGACCTTCACTGCTTCACTATGCGGGCAAGTTTCGTACCGGTCGGTCCTTACAAGTCATACAATTTCCATATCTCCGTCAACTCGTCTCTCCTCTCGGACGTGAAATATGACAAACGCTCCTCAATGTCAAACGGAGTGACCTGGTACTGACACCTGCTTTTTATTGAATTGCGGTAAACAAAACGGACACTCTGAAAGTTTTAACATAGAAAGCCGGATTTTCAAGGCATTCATTTGTCATATTATGTATTGTGTCGCATAAAATTGTTTCAAAAATATCAAAACTACTGCTATGGATTATTGTTTCCATAGTAGCACTGGTGGTGCTTGCCATAGGAGCGGTGTATATTCCGCCGGTTCAGACTTGGCTCAAGAACTTCGCGCTTGAAAAGGTGAAGCAGAGTACCGGCATGGATATTACCGCCAACACTTTCCGGCTTCGTTTTCCACTCACACTCTCCATCGGTGATGTGACAGTCATTGAGGCTACCGGCGACACTATGGCTACTTTGGGCGCACTTGACCTTGACGTGAAGCTACTCCCGCTCCTGAAAGGTGATATAAATGTTGCGACCGCATCTGCATCCCGGGTATTTTATGCACTCGGCAATGCCGATTCCGCGATGATGCTGAGAGCCAACGTCAACTCATTCATTCTTGATGCCGCCGGCATGAATCTGGCAAAAGGAGATATAGATATCACCTCGGCGGAGGTTGACGGTGCGGACATACGTCTTGTGATGAAGGATACTATAACAGCACCCTCCGACACCTCTGCATCTTCACCGCTCAAAATTACCGCCCGCTCAATCCGGCTAAAGAACATAAGATACCGTATGTCCATGATGCCGACCATCGATTCGATGGATGTCACGGTACCGTTAGCTGAACTTAACAACGGTATGATTGACATGAGTCTGAAAAAAATCACGGCGAAATCACTTGCAATAGATTCAGTCAGCGCGTTATATCTAACTCCCTCCGCCGAATATCTCAAGGAGCATCCGGTTGCAGCAGTCGCAGACACTATGCCCTCAACTCCCGACTCTGAAATGTGGACAATAACGGCTGACCGTCTGCACCTCACTGCAAATATGGCAACATACGCCATGCGTGGAGCTGTGCCTCAGCCTGGACTTGACATGAATTATCTGTCGGTTACCGGAGCTGAGATAGCTGTCGATTCCTTCTACAACAGAGGTACTTCAATCACAGTACCTCTCAAGAGAATAAAGACAACCGAACGTTCAGGATTGTTTTTGGATGCAAACGGTACATTCTCGATGGACTCTGCGCTCATGAAAGCGACTGACTTCGACATACGCACCACATTCTCATCTTTTGCGCTTGATGCAGAGATGGGAATGGGAGATCTCGCGTCAGACCACAACCTGCCACTTATTCTGAAAGCAAACGGCTTGCTTGCACTCGCTGATATAGAGCTTGCAATGCCGGCAATGCGACCGATGCTCAAAAATATTCCACGCAATTCCGATATCATCCTCAACGCGGATGTATTCGGAACATCAGGCTATCTCAATGTTGATAATATTTCTGCAAATTTGCCGGGATTCGCATCTGTGAGTGCAACCGGCAGCTTGGAGAATCCGTTTGACTTCAACGCGATGAGCGGTAAAGTGGAGATAGATGGCTCTTTCGCAAACCTCAATCCGATAAAACCCACTCTGCTTGAGGCGAAAATGGCTAAGGAGCTTAAATTCCCCCCGATGAAACTGAAGGGAGATATAGATTACAATCCCGGTAAAATAAACGGCAATCTTGCTCTCACGGCAGCAGGAGGCAGAATAGCGGCAAAAGCGTTGTGGCTGCAAAAAGCAGAGGGCTGTGGTGTTGACATTACCGTAAATCGGTTCCCGGTAGATGCCTTTATATCCTCACTCGGAGTCGGTCAGGTTTCAGCTACTGTTGAAGCGAAAGGCAACGGTTATGACCCATCAAATCCGAAATCACACCTGACCGCGGCTATGAACATAGACAGCGTTACATATCTCGGCAAAAAATATTCCGGTATTACAGCGCAGGCTGATCTACAGAATGCACATGCAGTCGGTTCTATCGTAAGCAATAATCCCGGAGCGGAAATTGACATTGATTTCTCTGCCGAATTCCTCCCGGAAGGATACACCTGGGATATCGACGGACATATTTTTGACCTCGACCTGCAGGAGCTCAATATTTCGCAGACGCCAAACAACGGTAGTCTCACATTGAAGAGCACCGGCTATATGAGCAATGATGCCAAGACCATTCAGGCAAACGCAAATATTCTGTCGCTAGACTGGAATATTAACGGAGATCGTCTTTACTCATCTGAAGCCGTACTTAATTTTAACGCTGCCGATTCACTCGTCACTGCCGATATAGCTTCCGGTGACC
>CAMWUZ010000200.1 GCA_947177595.1 uncultured Porphyromonadaceae bacterium
TTACCTAACCACGCAACTGTGCTTGACGTGGCATTCGAGTTGCACTCCCAGATCGGCACCAAGTGTATTGCCGGAAAAGTCAATCATAAATTAGTGCCTCTGAGCCATAGGCTGCAGAGCGGTGATCAGGTTGAGGTGCTCACTTCACAGAGTCAGAAGCCCAAAGAAGAGTGGATGTCGTTTCTCGCGACAGCAAAGGCGCGTACCCGTCTGAGGGCGGCGTTGCGCAAGGAGCAGCAGCCGGTAATTGAAAAAGGCAAGGAGATTCTGGATGCGTTTCTCAAGGATGCGGAAGTAGAGCCTACAAACGAGATCATCACAAAGATGACCGCGTTTTACCATGTGAAAAACAGGGAGGAGCTGCTTTATAGGCTCGGTGCGGGTGAATTAACACTGGACGGATATGTGGTGAAGGAATCTCCCAAGACCGAGAAGTCGCTGCTTTCAAAGATATTCAGAATCGGAAGAAATAATAATAAGAAAGAGGAGAAAGTCAATCTCATCACCCCTAAAAATATCAACAGGAAGGAAACATATACCCTGCGGTGCACCGACACTGAGCGCAATTTTGTTTTCGCTGACTGCTGTCGCCCGATTCCGGGTGACGATGTGATGGGATTCATCAATGACCTCGGTCAGGTGGAGGTGCATACCCTTACCTGTCCCCGCGCCCAGGTGCTGAAAGCCGCGCACGGCACCCGCATTATCAGCACCCGCTGGGAGGAGGTCAACAGAAAGTTCCTCGCGGAAATACATATAGAAGGTGTTGACCGTCACGGTATTTTGCAGGAACTCACCCAAATGATTTCAAATCACCTTAATATAGATATCAGGTCGTTGCATATCGATACCGAGCGGGAGGTTTTCAGATGCCGTCTCACAGTGCTTGTTAACGACACGGCGGTTGTCAATGCCCTCTGCGATAAAGTAAGTAAAATCAAAGGAATCACGACCGCTGCGAGGGTCGGGGATCACACTGTTGATGCCTGATGTGTAGTGAATAAACCGACTTTGAAACTGGAAAATGAAACTGAAGAACTCAACATACGTAAGATGGACAGCCTTTGCTGTTTCCACCATTCTCATACTTTACTTTCTGCCTCGAAAAGACGGGCGTGAATATACCTATGAGGTTAACCGTCCCTGGGCTTACTCTCTGCTTACCGCTCCGTTTGATATTCCGGTGTATATGGACTCTGTCAGGGCAGCACGTGTGATGGACAGTCTTGAAACGAGGTTTGAGCCGGTATATTACCGTGAGGCGAATATTGAGAAGAATGCCCTTTCCCAGTTCTCATCCCGTCTCAATACCGAATCGGAGGTATCTCTTTCGCCGCTTGAAAAAAACTCACTGACGGCACAGGTGAGAAGGGCTTTTGAGCACGGTATTGTTGATGCTCCGACCTATAAAGCTATCAATAACGGATCACTGCCATCGGTGAGGATGATTCATGATAATGTTGCGCTGTCTGTTCCAACAGGACAATATCTATCCGTGAGAAAAGCATACGCGGCTATCGACAGCGTGTTTCATGACTCGCGTTTTACCCGTGCGCTCAGTGCATCGGGTCTGGCTGATATTCTCACTCCCAATATTATCCTTGATACCGCCGAGACCCAGAAGCTGCATGATGAGATGATGCAGAGGGCTATGGCGCCTAT
Source organism: uncultured Porphyromonadaceae bacterium (assembly GCA_947177595.1). Lineage (GTDB taxonomy): Bacteria > Bacteroidota > Bacteroidia > Bacteroidales > Muribaculaceae > Paramuribaculum. The sequence continues at coordinate 1,663 of CAMWUZ010000200.1, forward strand.
CGGAGTGATTCAGCAAGGTGAGCGAATCATAGACCGTGGAGATATTGTCACTCCGCAGCTTTATACCGTGTTGGGCACCTATGATGCCATGATGGCGAAAAGAGGTGGCACTGAAAGTGTTGATTTTTACTATCCGATAGTAGGGCAGGCGCTTTATATAATCCTTCTGTTGGGAGCATTGTACGCATATCTCTATTTCTTCCGTCCGAACTACTATGATTCGCGGCGCGTTGTCACCATGCTGATGATTACCATTACGGTAGTCACTCTCATCGCTTTCGGCATGAGTCGTGCATTCACTATGGGCATCTACCTTGTGCCGTTTGCTATCGTTACGGTGATACTGGTGATTTTTTTAGATGCGCGCACAGCGGTGTTTACGCATATAGTCACCCTTTTGCTTGCAAGCATTGCGACCAGTTTCCCGCTTGAGTTCATCTTCCTCCAGTTCCTTGCGGGTGTGACTGCTATTGACAGTCTCAAAGACCTCACGAAGCGATCGCAGTTGCTGCGCACGGCATTCCTTGTTTTCATAGTATATTCGCTTGCATATCTTTCTATAGAGCTGTTTCATTCCGGCACGATTTCCAAGCTGTCTCCGAAGATGTTCGGCTATCTGGCTATCAATTCTCTCTTCCTGTCGTTTGCATATGTGGCGATTTTCCTGTTTGAGAAAACATTCGGATTCATCTCCAAAGTCACTTTGGTGGAGCTATCCGATATCAATACCCCCCTGCTCAGGGAGCTATCCGAGGAGTGTCCAGGCACATTCCAGCACTCTATGGCGGTGAGCAACCTCGCTTCTGCGGCTGCAAGCAGAATCGGAGCCAATGTGCAGCTTGTGAGGGCGGGAGCTTTGTATCATGACATAGGCAAGATTGAAAATCCGGCTTTCTTTACGGAGAATCAGCATGGTATAAATCCTCATGATGCTCTTGACCCGGTGCAGAGCGCGAGAATTGTTATAGGACACATCAATGACGGGCTTCGCAGGGCGGAGAAAGCCAATCTGCCCGAAAGTATCCGCGCATTCATCCGCGAGCATCACGGTTCCGGCAAGGCTAAATACTTTTTCAATACCTGGTGTAACACCCATCCCGGTGAAACTCCTGATGAGAAGCTGTTTACCTATCCCGGTCCCAATCCTCAGTCAAAGGAAACCTCCATCCTCATGATGGCTGATGCGGTGGAAGCGGCATCACGCAGCCTCAAAGACCATTCTCCGGCATCGATTTCAGCGCTTGTCAACAAAATAATTGATTCGCAGATTGAAGACGGTCTCCATGATGATTCACCGATGTCGTTCCGCGATATCAAGGAAATCAAGGAGGTCTTTGCCAATCGCCTCCGTACCATGTTCCATGCCCGGATTTCATATCCGGAAATCGTAAAACCGGTGCCCGGTAACACCCTGGATAATTCTCCTCAGTCATGAAAATATATAAAGCACTGCTGATTATTTTGACCGCTTTGTTCTCGGTTCATCTGAGCGCGCAGAATAATATCGCGCCTGTTCTCAAGATTGAGAAGCCCAATCTTGAAGCTATCAAGGCGGCTACTTATGATTCGTCGTCGCCATACTATTACCCTCGGCTCATAAAGGAATTTATGCGCCCGGACACTCTTATGAAACTTGATAAATTCAGGCACCTGTATTACGGGTATATGTTTCAGGAAGATTATAATCCCTATCGTCCGAAGGCGGTGAAGGGTTCCGTGCCCGATCCGGCTGAGAATCCGTCTCTCACCCGCGCTGAGTGCGACTCGGTGATTTCGTTGTGCGAAAAGGCGCTTGATGATAATCCTTTTGACCTCGCCAATATGATGCGGCTCATATCGGCTCTGCATCTCAAAGGTAAAAACAATCTCGCCAACACATGGCAATATAAGCTGAACTATATCCTCATGACTATAGCGTCGTCAGGCACTGGTCTTGACGAGGACAATGCCTGGTATGTTGTCGCTCCCCAGCACGAATATGTATTGCTCACGGCGATGGGGCATAAGGCTGTCAATCATCTGTTTTACGCTCCTTACTACGAGTATATACAGATAGACAAGACCGACTCGGCGGGAACGGAGGGATACTACTTCAATATCAAGACTATTCTGGAGGAGTATTACCGCAAGTATCCCGAGGAGAAGTAGCTCTTTACAACAAGCCTGTTTTTCTGAACATCTCGGCGTAAGCCTCCGCTTTCTTGGCTACGGGCAGGGGATAGGCGCGGCTGGTTGACGGCATACGCC
>CAMWUZ010000201.1 GCA_947177595.1 uncultured Porphyromonadaceae bacterium
GCCTGCTGCTGCACGGTCCTCCGGGACTCGGCAAAACTACTCTCAGTGCCATTATCGCAAACGAGCTCGGAGTGGGATTTAAAGTCACCTCTGGACCGGTGCTCGACAAGCCCGGAGACCTTGCCGGCATTCTCACATCGCTTGAAGAAAATGATGTGCTTTTTATTGATGAGATTCATCGCCTCAGCCCCGTGGTTGAAGAGTATCTTTATTCGGCGATGGAGGACTATCGCATCGACATCATGATTGATAAAGGTCCCGGTGCGCGAAGCGTGCAGCTGACCCTTGCCCCTTTCACTCTCGTCGGTGCAACAACCCGCAGCGGTCTCCTTACATCGCCGCTCAGGGCGCGTTTCGGTATCAACTGCCACCTCGAATATTATGACCACGAGGTGCTGAAATCAATCATTCTGCGCTCTGCCGGACTCCTCGGAGTGGACTGTCAGCCGGAAGCTGCCAAGGAGATTGCTCTCAGAAGCCGGGGTACCCCGCGAATTGCCAACGCCCTGTTGCGTCGTGTGCGCGACTTCGCGCAGGTCAAGGGTTCCGGTGTCATAGACCCCGCTATAGCCCGTTATGCGCTTGAAGCGCTGAATATCGACAAGTATGGGCTTGATGAGATTGACAATAAGATTCTCACCACAATAATCACCAAGTTCAAAGGAGGACCGGTAGGACTCGCTACCATCGCTACCGCTCTCGGAGAAGATCCGGGTACGCTGGAGGAGGTATATGAACCGTTTCTTATCAAGGAGGGCTTTATCAAGCGCACTCCACGCGGTCGTGAAGTCACGGAGCTTGCCTACATCCATCTCGGGCACACTCCATCATCCTCTTCCCCCTCCCTTTTCTGAACTGATATGATATAATCACGCATGGCATCTGTTAAAAGCCTCGCCAAAGATACAGCCGTATATGGCCTCAGCAGCATAGTAGGCAGATTTCTGAACTGGCTGCTTGTACCGCTCTACACCAATATGTTCGTACAGTCCGAATATGGTGTGGTTACCTATGTATATACTATTGTGGCGGTGGCGCTTATCATACTTACCTATGGAATGGAGACCGGATTTTTCCGGTTTGCCAATCATGAGCGATATACCGACCCCATGGAGGTATATTCCACAGCAATGACCTCTATTGCCGTATCTTCCACAGCGTTTTTCGCTTTGGTACTGCTGTTTCTCCACCCCGTGAGCGTGGCTATGGAGTGTGGCAGCCGTCCGGAATTTACAGTCATCATGGCTGCCACCGTCGCGCTGGATGCTTTCACGGCACTCCCTTTCTCCTATCTGCGCTACAAGCGTCGACCATATCGATTTGCCGCGCTAAAACTCGTCAGCATAGCCCTGAATATAGGATTCAATCTGTTCTTTATCCTCATCTGCCCCTGGCTGTGGGAGGAAGCTCCCGGTACAATCGAATGGTTTTATAATCCTACATTCGGCATCGGATACATATTCCTCGCCAACTTTATAAGCTCGGCGGTGACTTTTCTTCTGCTTATTCCGGATTTCACCGGATTTCGCTGGAAATGGAACACAGCTCTGTGGCGAGAGATGCTTGCATACTCTTTTCCCCTGCTTGTGCTCGGCATTGCTGGAGTGATGAATCAGACTCTCGGGCAGCTCCTCCTGCCGTGGATTCTGCCGGACAAGGCGGACGCTATGGCACAGCTCGGTATCTATGGCGCCAATTATAAGATAGCCATTGTCATGGTAATGTTTATCCAGGCGTTCAGGTTTGCTTACGAACCCTTCATTTTTGCCCAGAACAAGAGCGCGGGGGCTGATTCAAACGTGGCTTTCCGTCAGGCAATGAAATATTTTGTCATCTTCGCGATGGTTATATTTCTCGGAGTGATGTATTACCTCGATTTTCTGCGTCATTTCATATCGTCAGCATATTTCAGCGGACTGAAAGTCGTGCCGGTGCTTATGCTTGCTGAATTTTTCTTCGGCGTGTTCTTCAATCTCTCCCTCTGGTATAAACTCACCGATAAAACTATCTGTGGCACATGGTTCTCGCTGATCGGACTTGCGGTGACTCTTATACTTAATATAATTCTGGTGCCCCGTATCGGCTATATGGGATGTGCGTGGGCGGCGTTTGCCTGCTATGGTACCATGATGCTGCTCTCATATATCATCGGTAAGAAAAAATATCCCATAGGCTACGATGTGAAATCTATTCTGATTTACTTCTTTACTGCCCTTGCGTTATGGGGAGTAGCCGTTATGCTCACAGTGCAGTCGCAGTGGGTCAATATTCCTTTCCGCACCCTCCTTCTCATACTGTTCATTCTCTTTGTACTGAAGCGTGAGAAGCTGACGGTTTCTCAGCTTATTCCACTAAAAAATAATAGTCGGCTGATATGATGACAAATTTCACAAACCGAATTTCAAATTTTTTCATCAACTATTTCACATTGACTCCAGACCTTGTGCCCCAGGAGGAAGCGGAACAGTCGATACGCGATGGAGTGTCGTTCCGCGGCACAAACATTCTTATTCTTATTGTCGCGATACTCATTGCATCGCTTGGACTGAACACCAATTCTACCGCCGTGATTATAGGCGCGATGCTGATATCGCCACTCATGGGTCCGATTATCGGTCTCGGTCTCGGTGTGGGAGTGCAGGACTACGAACTGATAAAACGCTGCATCAGAAACCTTGTTATGGCGGCAGGCTTCAGCGTGCTTGCCTCTACCATATATTTCCTCATTTCGCCGGTAAACGAGGGTCACAGTGAACTCCTTGCACGTACCTCCCCCACTATTTATGACGTGCTCATCGGATTTTTTGGCGGCGGTGCCGGAATCATAGGGCTCGGTAGTAAAAACAAAGGTAACGTTATTCCCGGAGTGGCTATAGCCACCGCTCTCATGCCGCCGCTGTGCACCGCAGGCTATGGCATCGCTACATGGCAGCTGAATTATTTTTTCGGTGCGTTCTATCTTTTCCTTATCAATTCCATCTACATTGCTTTCGCTACCTTTATCGGGGTAAAGCTGTTCAAGTACAAACCTGCGGGCACAAGTAATACCGAAAGAAGCCGCCGGGTGAAAAAAATAGTTTATACTATCGCCCTGCTTACAATGCTTCCCAGTATATGGCTTACATACAGGATGCTTCAGGACAACCAGTTTGTTATGAATGCCAATTCGTTTGTCAGTGAAGAATGTGACTTTCCCGCAACTCAGGTTCTCAGCAAGGAAGCATATACGTCAAACGGTCAGCGATATATCAGAATAGCTCTTATGGGCAAGGTTTTACCCGCCGATTCGCTCAACGAGGCGCTCAGTTCGCGTCTGGGTTTCTATCATCTTGCAGGCACCAAACTCATCATCGTGCAGGGTGATGCGGTAAACACCGGGTCGGCAATGACCTCTTCGGCAAGTGACATCTATCAGCTTGCGCAGAGCACTATCACCCGGCAGCAGGCCGAGATAGATTCGCTTAGAGCGACTATAAAGCAGCATGAAGATTCAAGAGCGGTAGCTCTTAAAATATCACCGGAACTGAAAGTGCTCTTTCCTAAGGTAGAGGATATTGCCCTCACTGATCCGGTGTTTGCAACGGTAGAGGACTGTCGCCTCGACACCGTGAATGTGGCACTCGTATCTTTCTCCTCACGCATGAATGCCGCCCAGACAGATAAATTCCGTCAGTATCTGCAGGCAAGGCTCGGAATTCCTCATATCAGTATAGTTGAGGTGAATCCCGCGGTTATTTCTAACATAAAAAAGCGATGAACATGAAAGTAGCTCTTGTATGCAACAGTGACCTGCTCGGTGGAGCGTCTGTGGTAACCTACAGGCTGATGCACGCGCTTCGTCATCAGGGAGTGGACGCGCGGATGATTGTTTACACCAAAATGAGCGAGGATAAGG
>CAMWUZ010000202.1 GCA_947177595.1 uncultured Porphyromonadaceae bacterium
GAGCTCGGGATTAGCTTTTATAATGGAGTCAATGGCTTCGCGATAAGCTGCTACCACATTTTTTACATAATTTACGTCCTTTAGTCTGCCTTCGATTTTGAAAGATGTGACACCGGCGGTAAGTAGCTTTTCAATATCGGCAATACGGTTAAGGTCTTTGAGTGACAGCAGATGGCGGTTCTTTATCAGCTCTTTGCCGTCCTTATCATATAAGGTGTAGGGTAGTCGGCACAATTGGGCGCACTCGCCACGGTTGGCGCTCCTTCCGGTAGTGGCGAGGCTGGCATAGCATGCTCCGCTATAGCTGACGCATAGCGCACCATGTACAAATACTTCCACCGGTACGTTAACCGCTGAGCATATTGCAGCTGTCTCTTCTATTGTCAGCTCTCTTGCCGGAACTATCTGGCTGAAGCCGGCGGCTTCGAGAAACTTGGCTTTATCCGGGGTGCGGGTGTCGCATTGCGTGCTTGCGTGGAGAGCTATGGGCGGTATGTTCATATTCAGCACCGCCATGTCCTGCACAATGATTGCGTCAACACCGATTTTGTAAAGCTCCTGAATCATTTTTTCAACAGCTTTAAGTTCGTGGTCGTAAATGATGGTGTTGACTGTGACATAGACCCGGGCATTGAATAAGTGGGCGAATTGCACAACAGATTTTATGTCTGCGATGGAATTTGCTGCCGCAGCTCTTGCTCCATTTGTCGGCGCTCCAATGTAGATGGCGTCGGCGCCATGCTTTATGGCTTCAATGGCTGTTTCGGCATTCTTTGCGGGGGCGAGTAGCTCTATCGGTCGCGGATATGTCATTGTGGTGGGTATTATAATGTCTCTATATAAAAAGTTCGCGCGGTGATGTCGGTCGACATTCCGCGCGCAAGGTTTTGTAGTATACTCTAATTACTATTAAGCAAAAATGTTTTTTTCTGATTGGAGGTATAGATCCTATATTTTATTACCTAAGCGAGTGCTTGGTTTTGTTTTCCGATGCAAAGATAATATGAGTGTATTACATTTATGAGACAATTGTATTACAATTGTATGGCGGCGGATAAAAATTGCTGAATTTAACAATTATTGAGATTTGGTTTCCACTTTTCAAGTGTAAAGAGGTATTCCAGACCTCCCTCAGTGCGATTGTGTACAGAAATTGAACCTCCGAGAGCTTCAATGGTATTCTTGACGATAGGTAGCCCGAGTCCGGTGCCACCGCTCTTCCTTGAACGACCTGCATCAATGCGGTAGAATCTCTCGAATAGATGCGGTAGATGTTCTGGATCAACACCTACTCCATTGTCATAGAAACTGAAAGTATAGTGTTTCTCTGAGTCCATAATCAATTTGATGCCCATCTCAGTACCATGTGAGTATTGAGCGGCATTTTTGATCAGGTTGGAGATGAGTCCGATGAGCAGGTTGGTGTTGCCCTTTACATAACAGTTGAGCGGAATGTCATAGTTGAACTTCATGTTTCCGGCACCACCTGAAATTCTGAGATCGTGCTCAATGGTAAATACAAGATCGTGGAAATCAACTTCAGATACCGGTATGTTTTTGGCTCCGTCTTCAAGGAGAGTGATAGCACCAACATCGGTGAGAAGGTTGCAAAGGCGTTCCACATTTTCGTATGTTCTGTTGAGGAAGTGATTTCTTGTGGCATCATCCATATCAGGATTGGTGCGGATAGTCTCCAGATATCCGCGTATGACACCAATCGGGGTTTTAAGCTCGTGGTTAATGTTGTTGGTGAGCTGTTTCTTAACTCTTGCTTTCTCCTCGATAGCGTTGATGGCAATTTTATGTTCTTTCTCACTTTTGCTTACAGCGGCATCTTTCTCCTGATAAATTTTTATTATCTCGCGGGAGATGTCACCGAGTTCATCGTGAGGGAATTTACTGGTATCATAATCCACATTTCCGTCAGCGGCTTTTTGGGCAAAGTCGCGCAGAAGAGTGACATTCCGGGTGAGGAGTAGTGTGGATAAATAGCTTATGACTGATGCAGCGACGATGAGTAATATTAGCGGCCAGAAAGATTTTTTGCCGAAAAGATCCTTGAATGGCACATTGAACGGCACAGTAGCGTGTACAAAATATTTGCCGTCATCACTACGCTTGATGATAGAGAGGTTCATCTCTTCATCTGCTTTTCTTACAGCCTCACCTCTACCGGTGAGTTCAGCATCCCGAAATTCCGGTAGAGGCGCTGCATCGGAATAATCCTGAAGGGTGGATGTGCCTATATTATATAAGAGTTTACCGCTCTGACTATCATAGACATATACTTTCATTTCGCTGAACTGCGAGGTTTCAAAGTATCTGCTGGTGAAATTTGCGAACCTCATCACATCCTCGTCATTCTGACACGCGACGAGTATTCGTTCGCATATAAATTCAAGGTGATTCCTGTATATGGTGGTCTGTGCCTCCAGCTCTCTATTGTAGAAATAAACGAAAAATAGAATAACTGCAGTCCATGTGAGACCGAGCACCGGCAGGAACTGCCGCCACTGATAGCTAAACCGTCTCTTTGAAGCCATAACCGAATCCGAGTCGAGTTACAATATTATTGCCGTAGTTGCCGATTTTCTTGCGCAGACGGGCGATATTAGTGTCGATAGTGCGGTTGGTTACCACCACATCGCTATCCCACACTACTTTTATTATTTCCTCACGAGAGTATATTCGGTTTCTATGAGTTAGGAGGAAAAGCAGAATGTCAAACTCTGTTTTAGTGAGGTTAATCTCGTTACCGTTCAAATAGCAGAGTTTTTCGTTTCTGTCTATGCGCAGACTCTCAAAAGTGATGTCCGGCTCATATTCAGCATCGGGCTGTGCAGGTTGATTATTACGCTTGGGATTGCTTCTTCTCAGTACGGCTCTGACTCTTGCAAGCACTTCGGAGACTACAAATGGTTTGGTTATATAATCATCCGCGCCGATATCAAGCCCCATGACAGTATCGTCCTCACCTGAAAGAGCGGAGCAGAAGATGAATGGTATATGCTCGATAGCTGAATTTGTGCGTACCCTATTTGCGAAATCGAATCCGCTGAGTCGTTCCATCATAATATCCACTATCATGAGTGAATATTCCGAGAGATCCAGCGCAAGTGCTTCTTCAGCACTGTTGCAGGCATCAACCTCATAGCCTTCTTTTTCAAGGTTGAACTTGAGGATTTCGCAGAGCGATTCTTCATCATCAATCACCAATATCTTGGTTCTCATTCGTGGTGGTATGTGCTAAATAATGTTAATAATATTAATGTGGCATTCAACTTCTGCGTAAAACCGCCCTGACCCTTGCAAGGACCTGATTAATCACAAACGGTTTGGTGATATAATCATCAGCTCCGTTCTCGAGTCCATGAACAGTATTCTCCTCATCTGAGAGGGCGGAGCAGAATATAAACGGAATGTCTGCGGTTTCAGGATTCTCTCTTACTCTCTCCGCGAAGTCAAATCCACTGAGATTTTCCATCATAATGTCCACAATCATAAGGTTGTATTGAGTCAAGTCGCGGGTAAGAGCTTCCTCGGCGCTGTAACTGTAATCGACATCATAACCTGCTTTCTCAAGGTTGAATTTGAGAATCTCGCATAATGCCTCTTCATCGTCAATAACCAGAATTTTTGTATTCATTAGAGTGGATAGGTAAGATAATGTGAAGAATAAGTGCAAAGGTACAACTCCTTATAGATAAATTTAGTTAAACAGTGTTAATGGGATGAATTGGAATGAACCAACCTATGTGAATGATGTTCTAAGTGTATAATTACTATATTTGCACTGTGTTTTTTCATGGTATTAGATTTAAGGTTAAA
>CAMWUZ010000203.1 GCA_947177595.1 uncultured Porphyromonadaceae bacterium
GCGAAGGCAACTCAACAAAATCACGATAAACATTCGTGCCGGAGAGAGACGCATATTTACTCTTTGCCAGAAGACCGTGCAATGCGTGTCCGAATTCATGCAAAAATGTCTCAACCTCTGAGGTGGATAGGAGAGATGGAGCATTTCCGTGCGGTTTGGTGAAGTTCATGACAACAGATACATGAGGGCGATGCTCGGAGCCGTCTTCATTTCTCCACATTCCACTGAAATCTGTCATCCACGCCCCCGGTCGCTTGCTCTCACGCGGGAAGAAGTCAGTATAGAGCAATCCGAGGTAAGACCCATCTTCATCTCTAACCTCGAATACCTCCACATCAGGGTGATAAACATCTATATCAACTTTCCTGAATGTAATACCGTAAAGACGCTCCGCCAACCCGAATACACCTTTTTTCACCGCATCAAGCGGGAAATACGGTCGGAACTGCTCCTCATCACACCTATATTTAGCCTCCTTGAGTTTATTAGCCACATAGCTGTAGTCCCACGGCTTCATTTCATCATTCAGAATATTCTCTGCCGCAGCAAAAGCATTTAGTTCCTCAAACTCCTTGACCTGTGCCGGACGATATGCAGCCGCAAGGTCATCGAGGAGAGAAAAAACATTTTCCTTAGTCTTAGCCATAGTATGACTGAGCTTCATGTCTGCATATGTGTCGAAACCGAGCAGCCGGGCTTTTTCCAATCTGAGTCTCGCGATTTTCAGCACCACATCCATATTGGAATATTCTCCGGAAATGTTTCTTCCGGTATAAAGGCGATAGAATTTTTCCCTTATCTCCCTGCTGTCACAATATTTCATCACCGACATATACACCGGCTGAGACAGATTGAAAAGATATTCACCCTCCCTACCTTCTGCAGCCGCTTCGGATTTTGCCTGAGCAATTATTCTCTGAGGAAGCCCCGCAATATCCTTATCTGTAAGATATATTTTATAGGTGTTAAGCTCTTTCAGAACGTTCTGACCGAAAACGGTGGTCAGTTCGGTCAGTTCCGCATTAATCTTTTTCAATTTCTCCCGCCCACGCTCATCAAGCAACGCCCCGCTTCGGCGGAAAGAATCATAGGTCTCGGTGAGCAGCATCATATCCTCACCATCAAGATTATAACGGTGTCTATTATCATAGACGGCTTTTATTCTCTGCCACAAAGCCTCATTGAGAGTGATGGAGGTGGAGTATTCCGACAAAGCGGGCGCTACTTTTAGCGAAATATCCATAAGCTCATCATCTGACAGCGCCGAGTTAAGAGGATAGAACACATTCAGCGCCCGGTCAAGCTCCTTGCCCGCTTTTTCAAGAGCAACGACAGTGTTCTCAAAATCAGGTTCCTGAGGATTATTGCAAATAGCATCTATCTCCTTCTGTGCGAGAGCGATTCCCCGCTTTATCGTCGGCTCAAAATGCTCTGTCTTTATCTTGCTGAAAGGAACTTCGCCATACTTGCCTTTGAAATCAACATACAGGGGGTTATTCATTTCTGTCATAATCATTTCGTTTATTTGTTCAAAAAGATGATAGAGCCTTGTCCACAACAATCTCAAGCATCACATTGTCAATTCCGGCATTCTTAAGCACAGATATATCTGCCGTAAGGAGCCTTATGAAATCATCCGGCGATGATAGCCGAATACTTCTGCGATAATGCTCCACCGCCTCCGGATACTTACCGGAAGCAAGCGCCAGATGCCCCGCATTGAGATAATCGGACGCAACAGGGCTATCACTCATAATCCGTCCGAAATACTGCGATGCCCTCTCATAATCTCCCGAGAGGAAAGAACACCACGCAATAGGTCTGTGAGACTTGGTTGATTCGGGGGCGAGATATTCCACTTTATAAAACATTTTCCGAGCTTCCGCAACCGAACCCAACTCCATAAGGCAGTGACCGATCGCATAAGCGACATTCGGATCATCCGGACGTTTCGACTCAACCTTGCGGTAATATTCGAGAGCCTTGGCATGATTGCCGATAAGACGATATGAAGACGCAAGACGTTTGAGAGTCCACAGGCTATCTGGCGCAAGCAGTTCACTGCGCGAATACATTTCAATTGCCTTTTCAATCTCTCCAAGAGCGGCAAGACAATACCCCGCTTTCTGCAGCAACTGGTAATCACCGGGGGTATCAGCAATAAGAGTGTTGAAATGTGCCAACGCCTCATTGTAATATCCACGCTTAAAGTAAAATTCAGCGATTAACCTTATATTTTCGGGCGAACCGAGAGTTTCCCTAAATAGCTCAAGCGACGCAAGGTCAGGAGAAAGAGCAAAGGGGTCTTTCATCTCACCTTTCCTACGGAAAAGTTTGAAAAACCGGTAAAGATTCTGCACCAATACAGCCACAACAGCCTCACTCTTCCGGTCTCTCAGCTCCAGAGATCCGGCATCAATCTCCGCCTGATTGAGCGCCTGCGCCTCAATCTGCTCCGTAAACATTTTTCTCTGAGATTCCGGAATGTGGTTGAATGAAAAAATCATCGAATACTTATCGCTGTCGCACAGAAACGGCGATGCACCGATTATCTCGGCAAGCTGCCTCAGATGCCCTGTCACAGTGTCGGCAACTACCTTACGATCCATCGAGAACGGCACGAACCAGTTTGCCACGTCGCTGAAAAACGGGAAGCTCTTGAGCCCGGAGAACGTAGCCATCATAAGATCGGCACCATCACTCTGCAACTCTGACAGCTCTTTCAGTTTGTCTGTCAGTCCACTCTTGTCAAGCAGTTCCTCCCACTCCGGATTATCTTCAAGCGAAGTGAGATCCATATCACCCGTCACATCACCGAGTTTCTGCAAATCGGGACGCAGCTTCATCATTGCGGGAAACACCTCTGTTTTCAGCTTGTCGGTTATACGCTCGGTATCACGCGTTCTCACAAACTGCATGGAAACCAACGACAAATCCTCGTTCCAGCTCTGCCTCTGCTTCATAAGATCCAACAGACCATGAAGTTTAATTCCCACCGGTATTCTGCGATGATTCCATAGCATCAGGGTAAATGCGGTAAGGGCGGCAAGGCGAATTCTCTTATCTTTTTCATCAGAATAAACCTTGCCGAGAATCATCAGCCGTTTACCCTGATAAAATTCAAGGCCGCCAAGCATAAGCGCCCAAAGAATCTGCTCTCTTGCCTCGGCGGATAGAGTCTCATCAGTCAAAAAGGTCTCTATAACGGCATAGTCTTCAGACGATAAATCGGGGAAAGACCACACGCGGTTGAAAATTCTTGTAAGAACATCCTCCATCAGTTTTCTGACAGATTCTCCCGCCACAGTCTCTGCATCTTTTTTCCCGGCAAAAGCTGCCATACCGAGCTGTGAATTATATTCATAAAACCGCTCAAACATCTGTTTGAGAGATTCCTTCTGCAGCTTTTCAAATCGGTATTTTGAATAATATAACCGAGGAGAGTCAACGGCTTCAGACTTATGGAGCGCACAGTCCGCAAGACCGATAGCCTGCGCGGCAATCTCAGCCCTCATGAGCGGACGCGCCGGATCAGGCGCACCTGCGAGAGCATAGCCGCACAGCGCCTCATATTGAGTGCGCAACGCCCTGCTGCGATCCATCCATTGCGGATGAGCTCCCAGTATATTGTCAAGAGTATCGAACATTCTGCCGAATCGCCCGGCAACAGCATCTTCAACAACGCTTTCGCGCAGGGAAGCCATATTATTATCTGTCATTTCTGTCAATTTCTATCATTTACCCACAAATGTAGCAAAAACAATGCCATAC
>CAMWUZ010000204.1 GCA_947177595.1 uncultured Porphyromonadaceae bacterium
CTCTTAGATGCGTTGTTGTTGATGATGAGCCTCTTGCTGCCACTTTGATTCAGAGTTATGTGGAGAAAACTCCCAATCTGCAACTGGCGGGCACATACAATTGTGCTCAGGATGCGGTGCGCACTATAATGAAAGGAAATATTGATCTCGTTTTTCTTGACATAGAGATGCGTCAGCTCAACGGCATAGAATTCGCTTATCTTCTTCCTGCATCCACAAAAGTGGTCTTCACTACAGCATACGATAATCATGCGGTTGCCGCTTTCCGTCTCAATGCTCTTGACTATCTGCTGAAACCGATCAGTTACGAGGAATTTATGGGTGCGGTTAATAAGGCGGTGGAAGATAAGATGTTGCGTATCAAAGCAACTGAAGTGGAAGGGCAATCCGATTACATCATGGTCAAAAGCGAATACAAAATCATACAGATTGCTGTATCGTCAATACTTTACATAGAGGGAGAAAAAGACTATGTGAAGATTTATACTGAAGATAGTGATAAAAGTATTATGACCATAATGAGCATGAGGAATCTTGAAGCACATTTGCCCGAGAAATTTATGCGTGTACATAGGTCATACATTGTAAATACCGCAAAGATAGAGGTGATTGAGCGTAACAGGATAGTGTTTGGTAACAAATATATACCTGTTGGCGACAGTTATAAAACTGCTCTCAATGACCTGATTACCTCCCGTCTGATTTCCATATCCCGGCGTAACGATACTACAGAGTGATTACCGTCATCCCGGCGCCTCTTAAAATTTGACTTACCCTCTCTTTTTCTTATCTTTGTAAAAAAAATAATAGTATGCTTGAATATGTAAGAGGGGCATTAGCCGAACTCACCCCAACATACGCTGTTATTGACTGTAACGGTGTCGGATACCTGCTGAATATCAGTCTCAGCACTTACACTGCTCTTCAGGCGGCTAAAGAGGCGAAGCTGCTTGTACATGAAGCTATTAGGGAAGATGCTTGGCAGTTATATGGCTTTGCTGAAGAGAGAGAGCGCAATCTCTTCCGCTCGCTTATAGGAGTGAGTGGTGTTGGGGCTGGCACAGCGCGTGTAATATTGTCATCACTCGCACCTCCTGAACTTGAGAAAGCCATTATCGCAGGTGATCACACCAAGTTGAAAAATGTTAAAGGAATCGGAGCAAAAACAGCACAAAGAATAATTGTTGACCTACGTGATAAAATAAAGCCGGGTAGTGATGCGTTTATATCTCAGCCTACCGTTTCAAGTGAAACCTTTGAAGAGGCGCTTGCTGCTCTGCTGATGCTTGGTTTCCCGAAACCTGCAGTTCAGAAAGCTCTCAAAAAGATATTCGATGCCGACCCTGCTGTCAAAGTCGAATCTGCTGTTAAGCAAGCACTTGCTATGATGTAACCTCACTTTGGTGCGGTGGGCGCATAGAGAATGCGCAAACGGTTGAATATACGTCATATATTTTGTTTTCTTGCGGTAGCAATCGCAAGTCTTTTCTCGTACGCGCACGCGCAGGTGAGCGTAGATTCTCTACATAGTCCCGTAAAGCGTACTGTTGCGGGTGATTACAAGGAGATGATTTCAAAGCCATATCCGGCGGACTTGCGAAATCCCGACAATGTTTTCACTCAGGCGGAATATGATGCGGAAACGGGGCTATATGTGATTCACACAAGGGTAGGGGATATGGATATTGTTACTCCATTCACTCTCACTCCGGCACAGTATCAGCTATGGCAGAATGATATTTCGATGCGCAAGCGCTGGCGGGAGTTGGATAAGAAGACTGCCGAAGGCAACGATAAGGAACCGTTTAATGTTCTTGATATGAATTTCGCGCTCGGTCCGCTTGAGCGTATTTTCGGTCCCGGTGGTGTGAGGCTGCGCACCCAGGGTTCGGTGTTGATAACAACCGGAATCAAGACGACTAAGACCGACAATCCGGCTCTCTCGCTGCAAAGCCGCCGTAAAACCTTTTTCGACTTTGACCAGAAGATTCAGGCAACCATCACAGCAAGTGTTGGTGATCGGTTGAAATTCGATATGACCTACAATACCGATGCGACTTTTGATTTCGATTCCAAGAATCTGAAGCTGAAATATGATGGCACCGAGGACGATATTGTAAAGAGCATAGAAGCGGGAAATGTGAGCATGACTACCGGCTCTTCCCTTATCAAGGGCAGTGCCGCTCTGTTTGGTCTTAAAAGCACGTTGCAGTTCGGAAAACTCACCGCAACTGCTCTTGTGTCGCAGCAAAATTCTGAATCACGCTCGGTGAGTACCCGCGGCGGGGTACAGACCACGCCGTTCCGGGTCAGTGCGGATGAGTATGACAAGAACCGACACTATTTCCTGTCGCAGTTTTTCCGTGACAACTATGATCAGTTTGCATCGCGTCTCCCATTTGTGGGGGGAGGAGTGAAAATAACCCGAATAGAAGTGTGGGTGACCAACAAAAGCGGTCAGTACAATCAGAGCCGTAATATAGTCGGATTTATGGATCTGGGCGAGAATACAAGGCTTGTATCGGATTATTGGACACCAAACAGGGCATTTGACAATCCCGCTAACACATCCAACAATCTCCTTGCTGTCATTAAGTCGGATTATCCCGGTGCACGAAATATCAACACCGTGACTCAGGCACTTGCTCCACTTGCTGCATACGGTATAGAGGGAGGGCGCGATTTTGAGAAGGTTGAGAGCGCGCGGCTACTCTCGTCAAGCGAATATATCCTCAATTCCACTCTCGGGTATATCTCTCTGAAAAGTCAACTTAATTCCGATGAGGTGCTCGGCGTGGCGTTTGAATACACCTACAATGGTCAGGTGTTTCAGGTAGGTGAATTCTCATCCGATATTACTGAAACAAACCTATCCCTCTACGTTAAGATGCTCAAGAGTACAACTCAGGATCCCAAACTGCCTATGTGGAGGCTCATGATGAAAAATGTCTATTCTCTCGGTGCCTATCAGGTGCAGAAAGATAAATTCAGACTCTATATCAAGTATCTGTCCGACACCACCGGTACTGAAATCAATTATCTTCCCATTGCATCTGTGAGCGGCACTCCGCTCCTGCAACTTGTAGGTCTTGACAGAATTGATTCGAATGAGGATTCAAATCCGGACGGTTTCTTCGACTTCATAGACGGATATACTATCCTGCCCTCCTCCGGCAAAATTATTTTTCCGGTAGCTGAGCCTTTTGGGGAAGCACTGAAGCGTAGGGTTAATGATCAGGCTGTCAATCCGTTCCTGTATCAGGAACTTTATGACTCCACTTTAGTAGTGGCACGTCAGTTTGCCGACAAGAATAAATTCATTATCACCGGTGAGTACCGGGCGAGTGCCGGTTCGCAGATCCGACTCGATGCTATGAATGTGCCCAGAGGGTCGGTAATCGTTACCGCGGGAGGAGTTACTCTTGTGGAGAACAGTGACTACACCGTTGACTATGCCATGGGTATTGTTACTATCACAAATCAGAGTATAATAGACTCGGGGCAGAGTATAAACGTGACCCTTGAGAATCAGTCTCTATTCAGCACCCAGCGTAAAACCCTTCTCGGGCTTGATCTTAACTATAAATTCAGCAAAGGTTTCAATCTCGGAGCCACTATCATGCACTATTCCGAGAAAGCTCTCACTGAAAAAGTGAATATAGGCAACGAGACCGTAAACAACACTATTTTGGGGCTGAATTTTGCCTATAATACTCAGCTTAACTGGATTAACTCATTACTTAATAAAATTCCGACGGTAGATGCAAC
>CAMWUZ010000205.1 GCA_947177595.1 uncultured Porphyromonadaceae bacterium
CCGGGATGCTTCGACCCCGAAAGCGGAGAGCGTCTCGGTGAGGAAGACAATAGCCACTATCCTAAGTTTCAGAAAGTGTTCGGCACCACAATCACAGAGCTTGCCGGAAAGAATGACCGCATTGTGGGTATCACTGCGGCGATGTCCTCAGGCACATCTCTTAATATCATGCAGAAGGCATTGCCTAAAAGGGTGTTTGATGTCGGTATCTCCGAGGGTCATGCGGTAACATTTGCCGGCGGTCTCGCAAAGGAGGGTATGCTGCCGTTTGTCGCTATCTATTCGGCTTTCATACAGAGAGCTTACGATAATATTATACATGATGTGGCAGTGCAGGGGCTTCCGGTCACTTTCTGTATTGACCGCGCCGGTCTGGTAGGTGAGGACGGGGTTACCCATCACGGCGTTCTCGACCTCGCATACATGAGGGCGATTCCCGGCATGACTGTTGCCGCTCCGCGCGATGCCGATACACTGCGCTCATTGCTTTACACCGCGCAACTGCCGGACAGAAAAGGCGCGTGGTCTATACGCTATCCGCGCGGCAGGGGCTATTGCTCCGATCCGGATGCTCCATTCACCCCTATACAAATAGGAAAGGGCATTCAGCTCAGAGAGGGCGCTGATATCAATGTGCTCACTCTCGGTGCTCTCGCATCGGAGGTGTCCAAGGCTATTGACCTCGCCGCGCAGAAAGGTGTGAGCGCGAGTCACTACGATATGATTTTCCTCAAGCCGCTTGATGATGGTATTCTTGAAAAGGTGGCGAAGGAGGGCAAACCGATTGTAACAGTAGAGGACGGCACTGTTGAGGGAGGACTCGGGGGGGCGGTACTCGAATGGCTTGCCGCACGCGGATACTCGCTGCCTGTTGTGAGAATAGGAGTGCCGGACGCGTTTATACCGCAGGGCAAGGTGCCGCAGTTGTTTGAGCTGTGCGGCATGGATGCGGCTTCTATAGCCGGGACTGTTGTCAAGGCGGCAGGAAAGGAGGTGAACGAATGAAGATCGTTATTGCTGGAGCGGGCGAGGTCGGTTCGCATCTCGCCAAACTGTTGTCTCGCGAAGAGCAGGATATTATCCTTATCGACAAGAATGCCGACAGGCTGGCGGCTATTGATGCCAACTACAATCTCATGACTATGGTCGGCTCGCCGATGTCTTTCAATGTGCTGAGAGAGGCGGGCGTGGAGCACTGCGATCTGTTTGTAGCTGTTACTCCTTTTGAAACCAATAATGTCATAGCGGCATCGGTCGCTAAAAGTCTTGGAGCACACAAAACCGTGGCGAGAATCGACAACTACGAGTTTATGGAGCGCAGCCATGCTGAGTTTTTCTCGCGTATGGGTGTGAATCAGCTCATATACCCGGAATATCTCGCCGCCAAGGAGATTATGACCTCGCTGGAAAGAACATGGGTGCGTACCTGGTTTGAGATTCATAACGGCGAACTGATTGTTGTGGGTGTCAAGATTCGTGATGCCTCGGCGGAGTTGTGCGGTATGCAGTTGAAGCAGCTTGCCATGCAGCAGCATTTCTTCCATGTCGCGGCTATCAGACGCTCACATGAAACCATTATCCCCCGTGGTGACGATATAATCCGGCAGAACGATATACTTTACTTCACCACTACGCGCGATCACCTTGATTCTATCCGCGAAATGTGCGGAAAGAAGCAGGAGGAAATCAGAAAGGTGCTGATTATGGGCGGCAGCCGTATCGCAATCAGGCTTGTAGCGCTTGCAGGGAGCAAGTATAAGTTCAAGATTATTGATATTGACCGTAACCGGTGCGAGAAACTTTGTGAGCGTTGTGATGACACTCGCATTGTTCATGGCGATGCCCGCAATATCGACACTCTTATCGAGGAGGGTATCGATGATATGGATGCTTTCATCGCTCTTACCGATAGCTCCGAAACAAATATCCTTGCCTGCCTGTCGGCTAAGGAACACGGAGTTAGCAAGACGATTGCCGAGGTTGAGGATCTGCAGTTTATTTCTGCTGCCGAAAACCTGAATATCGGCACCGTGATTAATAAGAAACTGCTTGCGTCAAGCAATATCTTCCAGATTCTGCTCGACACCGATGCCGCTTCTTCCAAGTTTATGGCTCTCCCTGATGCTGATGTGGCGGAAATCGAGGTGAAACCCAATTCGAAAATCACCAAAGCACCTGTCAAGGATCTGAATCTCAGCCGTGACATGACTATCGCGGGATTGATTAGAGATGGCAAGGGTATGCTTGTGGGTGGTAACACTCTTATCGAGGCGGGCGATAGGGTTGTGGTGTTCTGTCTTTCTGGGGCAATACATAAGATAGAGAAACTGTTCGGCTGATGGGTGTGAAGAGGTTCGCCATAAATTACCCTATGGTGCTCAGGGTTATCGGTTGGCTTCTGATGATTGAAGCGGGATTTTTGCTTTTTCCTGTTGCAACCAGTCTTATTTATGGCGAAAATTCCGACTTCAAGGCTTTTGCTATCAGTGCGGGAATCACTTTTGTGGCAGGATGCTCCATGACATTCGGCATTCGTCCTGCTCGCCACGAAATGGCTAAGCGCGAGGGATTTCTGCTCACCGCCTGCGTGTGGGTGTTTTTTACCATTTTCGGTATGCTCCCGTTCATGCTCTGCGACAGTCCTCTCTCTCTTAGCGATGCCTTCTTTGAGGGTATGAGCGGATTCACCACTACCGGGGTGAGTGTGCTTGATTCTGTTGAGCAGCTTGGACACGGAATGCTGTTGTGGAGGTGCCTGATGCAGTGGATTGGAGGTATGGGAATCATACTTTTCACTCTTGCGGTGCTCCCGATGCTCAACTATAGCGGAGGTATGCAGATGTTTAACGCGGAAGTGACAGGTATCACCCACGATAAGATCCGCCCCCGTATCTCTCAGACCGCCAAAGGGCTCTGGGGCGTTTACTTCGCCCTCAC
Organism: uncultured Porphyromonadaceae bacterium; assembly: GCA_947177595.1. Taxonomy (GTDB): domain Bacteria; phylum Bacteroidota; class Bacteroidia; order Bacteroidales; family Muribaculaceae; genus Paramuribaculum. The sequence goes on from CAMWUZ010000205.1 coordinate 2,938, forward strand.
CGCTGCGCTCACCGCTCTGCTGTGGATTGGTCCGATGGATTTCTTCGACAGCATCTGTCATGCTTTCGCCTCAATATCTACCGGTGGATATTCAACCCGCAATGCCAGTGTGGGTGCGTGGAACTCGCCATACATCACTGCTGTAATCACTATCTTCATGTTTCTCGGCGGTGTCAATTTCGCTCTTCTTTTCAAGGCATCTCAGGGAAATGTTAAGTCGATATGGAAAAACGATGTTTTCCGGGCATATATATACCTGATTGGAGTTGCATATGTCTGTTTTGTCATTTCTATTCTTTCGAGAGGGCTGTACAGCGGCATCGCATCGGTTACTCTTGACCCTGTGTTCCAGATCGTCTCCACCGTCACCTCTACCGGGCTGACTGCTAATAATTTTGAGGAATGGGGTACATTTGCTCTTGCTGTTCTGTTTGTACTGATGTTTTTTGGAGCTTGTGCGGGTTCTACCAGCGGCGGCGCCAAGATTGACCGTCTTATCTATCTGCTCAAGAATACCCGCAACGAGCTTTACCGCTGTGTTCATCCATCTGCAATCCTCAGTGTGAGGGTTAACGGCAAGGTGATGCCGTCGGATACGGTGAACAAGGTGATAGCCTTCCTTTGCATTTATGTGATGGTCATTATGATGGGCGGAATAGTGCTCTGCGCATTGGATGTGCCGCTCGTCGATGCTTTTTTCTCATCATTCTCATGCGTGAGCAATACAGGACTCGGAGCTGATGTCACCGGTTGTGGCGAGGGCTACGCCGCAATACCTGATTTCGGCAAGTGGGTGCTGTCGCTCCTCATGCTCATCGGG
>CAMWUZ010000206.1 GCA_947177595.1 uncultured Porphyromonadaceae bacterium
CTTCAATATGGAAGGTTTTGATGCACGTAACATGGTTGTTTAAATCAACTTCAAATATATTAATTTGCGTTGGTTTGTAATTGACGGAATGTTCTCTCTTGGCGACTGGCAGTGGGATAGTAACGCAACCGGCTATTTTTACAATCAGGACGGTCAACCCCTAAAGAACCTAAATGGAGATATCGCATCAGGAATCCTTGCTGAAGATCACACCAAAGCGACTCTTAATCAGAAAGGCGTGAAAGTTGGAGGATCTGCTCAGACAACTGCGGCACTCGGCACAACATTCAAACCCTTCAAGGGATTCCGTATCGGTGCTGACTGGACTATGGCTGCACGCAACTATTCCGACCTAAGTCTGTCAATGAACAGTTTCACTGAAAACGCTGTTATCGAAGCCGGTAAAGCCTGGAGAATTCCCTGGGGCAATACCCTTGACCTGTTCGCCAGCTACAACTTCAACATCGGAGGCGTTAATGCTACTATCTACGGCAATGTCAACAACCTTGCAAACTACAATTACATCACTCAGGCATACACACCTGTTGGTGCTGATGGTTCATGGCAAAACGCTTACCAGACATTCTATTCATTCGGCAGAACTTTCTCCATCAGAATGAAAGTTAATTTCTAACCAATATCCGCATTTTAAGCAATGAAACACTATATTTACAACGCTCTTGCAGCATGTGGATGCATCGCCGCTCTCACAGCTTGTGATGAAAATTCTTGGAACGACAACGAGCTCAACGGCTTTGAAGTGCCGGAAATCACCGATGTGCAGACCATTGAGTACACCCTCACAGAAGCCAACTACGCAAGTATCGCTTCCAATTCCACAAATAAAGCACTCGCCGGAGACAATCAGGCTGCTCTAAAAGCTGTAGGCACCCGGTTCTGCTTTAGCGAACTCATACCGGCTAAGGATTATGCACCCGCATTCTTCTCTACTACTTCTTTCCCATATTTTACCCTCAGCAACGGCTCATACATCAAACTTACCTACAATACAGAAGTTGGTGTCCCGGCAGAAGTTGCCGAAATTGAAGCCGCTGCGAAATACATTGTCAGCGACAATGAATATCAGGAGGTTTGGGGTAGCGAAAATGACTACGTTGCCGCTTTCGCTCCATCCCACACCGCTGAAAAAGAGCTTCCTGCAATTCTTTCTAAGGCATATCCAGATGCAGAAGCCGGGGATTATGTGATTGTCAACTATCAGACAGCACAGACCGACCTCGTATTCACTGCTGCTCCGGAGCCGGAGGAACCCGAATTCACACTCTCAAGCTCTCTTACCGGCGCACCCGCTAAAGGTGATGACATCACTATCAACGGCTATGTCGTCGCTACCTCTACTCAGGGACCCGTTGTCGCTGACGCGGCAGGAACAATGTTCATCTATTCTCCTACAAACAACAACGACCTCAAGATCGGTGACCAGGTTATAATCAACTCTACTGTTGATATCTACAACAATGGCTACCAGACTGCAAAGGGGTGTGAGCCTGAAGTAAGTGGAAGCCGGGAGGTTACATACCCCGCTCCCAAAGCTCTCACAGCTACTGAGATTGATGAACTTGCGAAGACTACCACTCCAATCTGGCCTATCTACGCAAAATTCACCGGTGAGGTTGCTGTATCAGGCAACTATATCAACATCAAACTTGACGGTACTACGGTTCAGGTGAGTCCCTATGGAGTATCTGCTGATACCAAAGCGCTCTTCAAAGATAAGGAAACCATTACTTTTGAAGGTTACGTGATTGCTATCGCAAGCAAAGGCAAATACCTGAACACCATAATTACTAAGGTCGGTTCTGATGCCCCGGCTGCCACAACTGCAGCAATCAGCCGCGCTGCCACAGTAGCTTCTGAAAATCAGAATGCGCTTTACACATTCAACGGATCAAAATGGGCGGTTGCCGCAGGAGCGGTGGTGCTCAGCCACGCCGACTATCAGGCTATGAATCAGCGCTACGACAATCTGTCAGGAGAATCCCCCGCTCAGTTCCTTCCTGCTTTCCTCAAGCAGAAATTCCCTTACGCTGCTGCCGATGACAGCCAATTCGTAGTTTATTACTATTACAACGGCCCTGAAACAGTTACCCGCTGTGACCAGTACAATTACAACGGCACCGAATGGATTCTTAACAACGGTATCGTCACCGAAACCGCTCAGTTCGTAAAGAACAACGGCAAATGGATGTACGATCCCAACGTCACAATCACACTTCCTGCCGGCAAAGGTATCGAAATCAGCACACTCTACTACCAGACATGCGTTGACTGGGTTAAGGCAAACATTGATCAGCCCACCGGTGCTACATACGTTACCTCTTATGGCAACAATGAGTACTACTCAGGCACCTCGGCTTATCAGGGCAATGTTGACCTACGTGCATCTTCAGCTAAATCACAGTATCCGGCTGGATACGAAGGATTGACAGACGAACAGATTGTCGCGCTCATGAAACTCAGGTTTGAAACTGAGACCATGCCAGCCGCACTCTCTGTGCTTCACCCTGATGCTGACATCATCCCGGGCATGGATGTTCTCTACACAATCAACTTCTCAGCTTACGACGGCACAACCACCTCTCCCTACGTAATTGTTTACAAAGTCGTAGGAAAAGGCAAATTTGAATTTGTTGAATGTAGCTGGAATCCCAAAGAAGAAAATAAGTAATAGATTACCCCATTCATCACATAGAAGCGGCTGTGTCTCCCCACAGCCGCTTCCCTTTTATCCCCTGTCCCCCTCGCACAACGTACGGACATCACGTGTGATGTCAACCGGTATAATTCCCCTACCGGACATACTGGTACCACACCGCCGCCACGCGCACATTACCACCAAACGCAAGCTCCGCTGGAGCGAGTCCGTGAGTAACCCCGGACAAGCGAAGCGCAGCTTGGGACAAAAAGCCTCTACAGAAATGAAGCCTCGGAGAGGTGATGCCGTAAAAGATCTTAAACAAGTTTGCATATTTACAAAATACACATTATCTTTGCGCCAATAAACCAACCAAAATAACTTTTATCACTATGAAAAAATTCACATTCGCCATCAAATGGCATGAGATTCTCAAACCCTATTCCAACGATATCCGTCTTGAAGTATATGACGCTATTATCGAATATGTTGCTACCGGTACTGTTATCGAGATGCAGCCCGTGGCGCGCATGGCATTCGATTTTATCCGCTATGAGATAGATGAAAAAACGCGCCGCAAGGAAGAACGCTTGGCAAAAAAGCAACAGAAAGCAATTGAAAAAGCTCAAAATACCGAGCCGGGGGAACATTACGACCCGGACAAGATCGCTGAATCCTATCTATCTTCCGGCAAATTATCTACCCGGCTGGTAGTACAGAGCCGGAAAGTGGCTATAATTGTCTCTCAAGAACATATTTATAGTTTTGTCAAACGGTGTGTCTGTGAAATGCTAGACCGCAAGCTCACCCCCGCCGGCGATGAAAAACGTTTCATCAACACCCTTCACATGATTGCCTCAAACCGCCTTGACATTATCCGTAAAGACCTCAAGGCACTACCGGCTGATAAAGATTTCACTGACGAAGTCTGGAATTCTGTCGTAGATAGCGTATGTGAAAGATTCCCCAAAGCGGCAGTCTAATAGTTAATTATAGTTAAATCAATGGGGGGGGGGTAATGGGAATTTTAAACATAACCGAGCCCACGACCCGGAGAGGAGAGGGGTTTGCCGTGTG
>CAMWUZ010000207.1 GCA_947177595.1 uncultured Porphyromonadaceae bacterium
AAGGTATCCATCTGCTTCTGGGTGAGAACGGAGCCGGTAAAACAACTTTGCTTCATATTATTTCGGGACTTCTGTTTCCAAATACTGGTTGCTGTGAAATTGACGGCTTAAAAATGGCAGACAGAACACCTGAAGCTCTTTCAAAAGTGTTTTTCCTTGCCGACAACCTTGATTTTCCTCAGCTTACAGTGAAAAAATTTGCTGCTGTTCATTCTCCGTTCTATTCTAAATTCGATAATGAGTTGTTTGAAGAGAATCTTCGGGAATTCGGACTTACCGGCAATGAAAAATTCCGCTCACTCTCTCTTGGTAACAAACGTAAATCTCTCATCGCATATTCTCTTGCTCTTTCTACCGATGTGCTATTGTTGGACGAACCGGCAAACGGTCTTGATATAGGCTCCAAGCAGATATTGCGCAGAATGGTTGCAAGATGCGCGGCAAATTTCCGCACAATTATTATATCAACTCACACAGTCACAGACTTGGAGTATCTTTTTGACGGAATTATGATGCTGAAACGAGGCAGGCTCATACTGTCTGAATCGGTCGGCAGAGTGCAATCGGTACTAAGTTTCATCACAGCCCCTGTACCTCCGGTAGAATCTGTTTTCAGCATTCAGAATCTCGGAGCATTCAGATGTATTGTCCCAGCCGATGAGTCAACTGAGTCAGAGATAGACTTTGTACTACTGTATCTTGCCCTTCAGAGCAAAGATGCTGATAAAGTGTTGAATCTTTTAAAATCCGAAGAGTAATGGACTATTCAAATAAATTTTCTGTAAATCGCGCGGTTAAATATGGCAGATTGTTCTCTCCATGGATTCAAAGGCAGCTGTTATTCTATCCGCTTATTTCAATTATCATCTCCGTTCTATCTATAATTCTCGGATATACAACCTACGGCATTGCCTTTACTGCGTTGCTCAGCTTCATCCCTGCGATACTGCAATATTTTGGTTCACTCGTTTTCGGAATGCATACCGACAGATATATAGAGACTCTTGTGCCAGCTACATGGTGTGAGAAAGCCACATTTACGGTAGTATATTCGCTTGTTGTACTGCCGTTACTGTTGAATATTCCGAGTCAGATTATCTACTGGATCGCAACTCGGATACCGTCGGTGGCAGAAGGAAACTCTTGGATTGAAGTGCATCAGTTAAGTAAAGCTCTGAGTTCAGGTTGGCTATGGAATATTGTGCAGTCGCTCATTCCCGCAGCTGTGTGTCTTCTTGCGTTAGTCATATATTCAAGCAGGAGGATTCTCATGTCAGTTGTATGGTCCATCGTGTCTTTAATCGGAATATCCATATTAGGCGGTATTGTCGGATTTATGTCTGCTATCAAGATGGTAAAAGAGGATATCAACACACTTAATAATAATGATCCGGAGGCAATTATTGACAGTCTGGCATCCTCTATGCAGCCTTCTCTGATTATTCTCGGTATGGCAGGCTGTGTGATACTTCTCGTCATCGTGTGTATTATTTTCAGAAAATTCCGGTCACGTCAAGTATAATTTATGGATTTCAGATCAGACAGACCTATATACCGTCAGATTGTGGACTATTGCTTTAACTGTATTCTGTCAAATGCCTGGAAAGCAGGGGAGAGGGTGCCCAGTGTGCGCGAACTCGCTATCTCTATGAGCGTGAATACACACACGGTTCTCAAGGCATATGATTTTTTGCAGAATCACGGGATAATAGAATCCCGCAGAGGTATGGGCTACTATCTCTGCATAGATGCGCCCGAAAGGGTCAACTCTACCCGCAGAGAGGATTTCTTCGAGAATATAGTTCCCGATTTATTCCAGCAGATGAGTCTCCTCAGTATCTCTCTTGAAGAACTGATTGATGCTTATAACAGGAATAAAGGTTAGACCGGAACAACCATCATCGGAATGTCGGCTCTGAAAAGGAGCCTGTGGGCAAGTCCGGGATTAAAGAGTCGTGAAAAGATATTTTTCTTTTTATTAGGCACTACAATAAGGTCAATCTTATCATCATTGAGAACACGGTGAAATTCAGTCTCTACCTCTTTCAGTGAAATTTCTTCGATGTCAAAACTATTGTGGGAATAATGTTCCCTGCAATACTTCAATAAAGCCTTGAACGGAGCGGAAATATTTCCGCTCTGTTTTTTTGACGGAATATTAACGAGTGTCACATGAAGGTTATCGGATTTCAATGTATGCTCAAGCAAATCAAGAGCAAGTAAATCTTCTTGATCCAATGTACAGAAAAATAAAACTCTGTGAATATCTCCTATTTCCGTAAGCTCACTATCGGCTGGCACCGTGAATACCGGAAAACGGCAGGTGTCAAGCACTTCTGCGGTAACACTTCCAACTAAATCACGTTCTTTTGTGTCAGCACCGCGTGTACCCATTACAATCAGCTCCGGTTTTAGTTGCTTGGACAGAGCGTTGATAACTTCTTCGGGCACACCTTCCCTGACTTCTGTGGTGAATTTAACCGGAGGAATATTCCCTTTTTTGATGCCGGATCGAATCTTGTCACAGAATTTTTTCATGGATGAGTGCGCTTCCTTTTCCAGTTCGGCAACCATTTCCGAATCAGCAAGTTCATAATTAAGGTTATCACTCAACTGCAATGTGCTTGAAACAGCCGGATTGATGAATGTGTTAAGGATAGTAATCTCGGCGTTAAGAGTTACAGCGAAATGGAAAGCCAGATTACAGGCATGAACTGAATGAGATGAAAAATCTACAGGAACCAATATACTGCGCGAGCATTGAGTTTCCGATTCAAGTGTTGAAGGAAGAAAGATTTCTGCGTTTTCTATTAGACGCAGTGCTGTGGGCAGGTCTTTTTCACGGATTCTTACTCTCACTCCGGAAGCGATTACCGGTTGGGAAAGATTCACGTTTTGAAGGGATACTGCGATACCTTCGCTTTCAAGCATGGATTTGAGCGCGATAGCGCGTTCATAGGTATGAATCGCCACCGTGATTAGCCTGTCTTCCATTTAAGCAGATTGTTTGAGGGTAAAAAAGAGAGGGAGAATGAGAATTTGTCTGTACTTATGATAGTTTTAAATCACTATCTGTCTGCTTTTCAGGTAAAAGTTATTCTTTTTCCTGCTCTTTCAGAATCTCTACCGCCATATCGTAGATGGTAGTATCATCAAGAACAACAATGCCTCCGTCAGGACCCGGCTCGATGTGAACGCCACAATTTTTGCCGAACTCGTAGTTGCTGCCACCGAAATAGTTGCGAACGGTCTGAACGGTTATATTGAGTTTATCTGCAATCTGATGTGTTGCTCCGTCAGGTAAGCTGTCTTTGAGGCGACGGAGTTCGTTAAACGTAATAGTCTTAGCCATGATACTATGAGTTTATTGGGTTAGTTTTTCGTCTTTTTATTTGACGTTTTAAATTTATGCCATAATATTGATGTGACCAAATAAATGAGATAAAACTAAAATATGTTTTACAACATATTCTGCTCAAATGCGTTCAACATCACTTGATTTTATCCACGCACGATGGTTGTTGTCAACCTGAACATCAAGCCATTTCAAGCCGGTGGTATCGTTTTGCGCGGAGATTGAATCCTTTATTTCAACCTTGGTACCCTCATGCAGGAGCATCGCTTCCTCGCTTCTGTCTTTCGGCTCACGCGGAGATGTGCTAAGAAGAGCGGAGGGGGAGGTGATGAT
>CAMWUZ010000208.1 GCA_947177595.1 uncultured Porphyromonadaceae bacterium
GTTTAGAGTATCTGTCAGCAGTTTTTTGTTTTCTTCCTGTTCCGCAAGGTCAACATGATCGGTGCGCACCTCTCTGTCTTCAAGCAAATCTATCGAGGGTGAGCGGAAAGATGAGAGTTCGGCAGTGGGATCATAGAATTCCGACTGGATATGCCGCGCCTCGGTTTCTTCCTCTGGGATATTTACGGTCATCGTGACCTCCGGTTTTTCTATCTGTTCCAGAATTTCAGTCTGTTCAGGTTTTTCAGTCAGTTCAGTAATTACAGGTACTTCTGAAATCTCTGATTCTGTCGGGATTTCAGATTTTTCAGGGATATCGTAAACTTCCGATGCTACCGGTGTTTCAGGAATTTTTTCTACCGCAGGTGCTTCAGGAATTTCATCTGGAATATCTTCAAGAACAGGAGCAACCGGAGGAGCGGTATATACAGGTTTTTCAACAGGAGTTTCCGCAGCAACAGCCTGAGGCGGATATTTATCATACCCGGTTTTTACAGGCGGATGGTTAATAGCGCTGATATCGCCGCTGAGATTCTCCTCAGCTTTCTTGCGTCGTGCTTCCGCTTCTGCTCTTTCATGTGCCAGCCTTTCCTTGTGCTTCTTCACGCGCGATGAATACATATTCCACGCATACTGTATCTCTTTAAGAAATACCAGAACTACCGCGCTGACGAGCAGGATATTGACGGCTATCGCACCCCATACTCCGGTATGGGTCATCAGCATTTCGTTGACAACTCTGCCATGATTGCCCCCCCAGTAATTATACGAGGTGAGGGGATAGGTGAGGAATCCGGTCAGTATGGATAGCACAATAGCGGTGAGCAGGCATTTATAAGTAAGATTCCAAAAATTGAAATGCTTGATTTTGACAAGCGAAACGCCAAGTGCGCCGATATAGAATATGAGAATGAATGAGCCGATGCCGAGCCAGCGTGACATGAGAATGTCGGAAAGCACAGCTCCTAACGGACCGCCGGTATTGCGAATCTCTTTTGCCGCTCCTGACACATCGCTATATGGAGTGTTCTGTACAAGGCTCTGATCAGCAGCACCGTTAGAGAAAAAGGATATTGAAACGATGAGCATATATACAGCGGCGACAATGAAGAGGATTCCGGTAAACATTTTCCACCGTTCGGCGGAACTATATGCCGGTGTTGCCGTGGAGGGACGAGAGGTTTCTGGTTTGCGCGACATATCATTCGGCAGTGGGGATGCCTGATGCGGTGTTTCCACATGCTGCGGAGCTGCGGGCTGTGTTCTCACCGAAGTGAGGGTAGTGGGATCATAGCTTTCTGACGATATTTCAAAAGAATCCATTATCTGATATTAGTGTAGTGGAATGTGTATCAACAAGTGGATTAAACATTGCGTAGGGCGGTGATAGTTGCAGCGGGATCTTTGGCGGAGAATACGAAGCTGCCGGCAACGAGTATGTCGGCACCGTTAGCGGCGAGTTCCGCTCCGGTCTTGAGATTTACACCGCCGTCGATTTCTATTACCGCTTTTGAGCCGGATTGCTTGATGAGGTCAACCGTCTGGCGTAGTTTTTTCACTGTTCCCGGAATAAATGACTGTCCTCCGAATCCGGGATTTACGGACATGAGGAGAACCATATCAAGATCGGTGATAATGTCTTCAAGCATTACAACCGGTGTGGCTGGATTAAGAGTGACGGCGGCTTTCATGCCGGCATCCTTGATCTGCTGCACAACACGGTGCAGATGGGTGCAAGCCTCAACGTGTACGTTCATAATCTCCGCTCCGCAGTCTCTCACCTGAGTGACATATCGCTGTGGGTCAACAATCATGAGATGCACGTCCAGAGGCTTTTGAGCAACTCTGGCTATCGATTTTATTACCGGAAAGCCAAATGAGATGTTAGGTACGAAAACACCGTCCATCACATCGATATGTATATAATCAGCCTCGGAATTATTAAGCATCTCAATGTCTTCATTGAGCTTTCCGAAATCAGCCGAGAGTACGGAAGGGGCAACTTTTACCATTGTGTTAAAGTATTATTTACGGGTTTTGAACGCATTCCAGACGATGATACCTACACAGATCACACCAAGAGCGATGCCTCCGTAGGTGAGGTAACTGTTGTATTCCTCAACCTTGGCAAGCAGATTTTCGCGGTCAACGAGATGACCGAGCCACATTCCCATGCCGGCGAGGATCGCATTCCACACCAATGCACCGAGACTCGTGAAAATTGCAAACTTACCGATATTCATGCGTGACAGTCCGGCAGGAATGGAAATGAGCTGTCTGACCGCAGGAATAAGTCTGCCTACAAAAGTGGAAACAGCTCCGTGGTCGTCAAAATATTTTTCCGCCTTATCAACCTTCTGCCGGTTTATGAGGCAGGCGTGACCGACACGCGAGTCAGCGAATTTATATACCAGCGGTCGTCCGATCCACACAGACAGATAGTAGTTGATGAGTGCTCCTCCAAGTGCTCCGGCGGTAGCTGTCAATACTATCACCACAATATTTACTTCATGGCTTGTTGCGGCGAGATATGCTGCCGGTGGCACAATCACTTCACTCGGAAAAGGAATGAATGAACTTTCAATTACCATCAGACCGAATACCATAAGATAAACAGTCATCGGGGCAGCGTCAAGAAACGCATTTACCAAAGTCTCGGGATTGAATATTGCAAGTGTGATCATAATCTTATCTGATTCTGGTATGCTCTTCACTGCAAAGATACAACCTTATTTTCATCTTATAAATATAGGTGAGGGTACAATTTTTGAAAATGTCAGTAAATGGCGTACAAGTCACTCCGGGAGGACAACTCTGACCAATCAGAAAGGCCATATAGGCTGGGCACTCCTGTTTGGTTGCTGCCTGGTCATAGGTTTCCGGGGTGTAGCAGTGCTCTTCTCCTTGCTGATGATTGGTGACTTATCGACTGATCTCTCTGATTTTTCGACTGATTTATCAGTCTTGTCAGAAGCGGCTGAGCTATCGTTGGTGACTCCCGACTCACTGACTACTGACTTATCGACTCCCGACTGTTGAGCTTGCTTCTTGGCTAATCTCGCCTCTCTTCTGCGTGCCTTCTCGTCAATCTCATAGCGGATGAAATCGAATGCCATACGTGCAAGCGGCTGCATCTCGACGATAACGCCTGTGAAAGCGTACTCTACCGCAGCACGGTACACTTCTTTCTGAATCTCTTCTGAATAGGATTTTAGAACCTCGTGCCATTTTCTGGCGAATGTGAAATTTCTCATAGGTGTGTAATAGTATTAAATGTTTGTTGGCGCAAAGATAGGGCTCTATTTTGTATAATGCAAATTATCTCGGATATTTTTTATCATCACCGCCGTAATATCTCCGTTGCTGTCAATTTTGCAGGTGTCTTCCTTTCATTTAGCTAATGCTTCGGGCGGAATATATGCAGCAAGGGCGGAGATTGTGTGGATCTCCGCCCTTGTGGTTGGGCTGAAGTGAGCCGGATGGCTTACTTTCTGATGCCGAGCTCTTTCTGAGCGATAACGGCGCGGTAGCGGTTGATGTCCTTCTTGATAAGGTAGTCAAGGAGGCGACGACGCTTACCTACCAATGCTTTAAGAGCGCGCGCTGTGGTATAATCTTTGTGATTTGACTTGAGGTGTTCAGTCAAATGAGCGATACGGACTGAGAATAATGC
>CAMWUZ010000209.1 GCA_947177595.1 uncultured Porphyromonadaceae bacterium
ATGCAACGAGAACGGTACTTTATAGTCATCAGGGAATGAGTTGATTGCCATAACTATTTCATGTTCAGCATAGGAATCCTCCGGCGAAGTATGATTCTCGCTGAAAGATACGTTGTTGAGCATATACAAATCTTCTGATTTATCAACGATGGTAGCACTCCTCACCATTCTTCTATACTTGTTTATGAAGATATTGCGCATAATCGTGAATACCCAACCCTTGAAATTAGTATCGGGGGCGTACTTGGATTCATTGTCAAGCGCCTTTAGAGTAGTGTCCTGAAGCAAATCATAAGCATCGTCCTTATTGTTTGTCAACATCAAGGCGAAACTCAGCATATTACTTTGCAAATCCACTAATTTCTGTTGAAATGAAATAGTGTTCATAGTTGAATTATAGTTAGCCGCTGTGCGGAGTAAGTGTATTTGTTTACGCTTATAACATCACCGAACTTGAAAAAGTTTAATGTTGTAATAACATGAAATGGCGATTTCTTTCTGAAAAATCCAAAAAATTGCCCTTAATTACCTGCCGAATATGTAGCCTTGGAAATATTGAGTAACTTTGCAGACATATTATATCATGAATTCATCCGATTATGTTGATAACAAAATCGCTGACTGCCTTTGGCTCTTACTGCCTGTTCATGCGCAGAGTTTTCTATGTGCCTGACAAGTGGAAGGTTTTTTTCAACCGAACCATTTTTGAGATTAACAAACTTGGAGTTGATTCCATACCTCTTGTAATGGTCATCTCGATATTCATCGGGGCTGTCATAGCAATTCAAATGCAGCTCAATATATCCTCTCCTCTTATTCCATCATATTCAGTAGGTCTTGCCACCAGAGATATCGTTCTGCTTGAATTTTCAAATTCTATTCTATGCCTTATACTTGCCGGCAAGGTAGGATCAAATATCGCATCAGAAATCGGTACCATGAGAGTGACTGAGCAGATAGACGCACTTGAAATCATGGGAATCAATTCATGCAATTATCTGGTGCTTCCAAAGGTTGTCGGTTTCGTGCTTTTCATGCCGGTGCTTGTTGCATTCTGTATTGCCACATCGCTGTTCGGAGGCTTTGCCGTGGCACTTTTCACAGATATAATAACCGTGTCAAGGTATGTTTACGGTCTTCAGGCCATGTTCCAGGAATGGTATGTTTGGTACGGTATTATCAAATCGGTATTCTTTGCGTTCATAATCTCTTCGGTAAGTTCCTACTTTGGCTATTATGTGAAAGGTGGTGCGCTCGATGTTGGAAAAGCGAGTACAAATGCTGTGGTAAACAGCAGTATTCTCATACTGTTGCTTGATGTGGTTCTAACTAAACTTTTACTGCAATGATTGAAGTTAAGAACGTCACAAAATCGTTTGACGGAAAGACGATTCTGCATAATGTCAGCGCCACTTTTGAAACCGGCAAGACTAATCTGATTATCGGACAGAGTGGCAGCGGAAAGACAGTTTTGATGAAATCTGTGGTTGGACTCGTAAAACCTGAGGAAGGTGAAATACTGTTTGACGGCAGGGATTTGCTCAAAATGGATTCATCCCAAATCAAAAGTTTACGAGAGGAAATCGGTATGCTCTTTCAGGGCTCTGCACTTTTTGACTCGGAAACAGTCCTCGGAAATGTTATGTTCCCCTTGATGATGTTTACCAAAATGTCTCCGGGAGAAATCAAAGACAGGGCTCAGTTCTGTCTTGAAAGGGTAAATCTAAAAGGTGCGGACAAAAAGTATCCTTCTGAAATCTCAGGTGGTATGCAGAAACGCGTTGCTATTGCGCGTGCTATTGCATTAAATCCAAAATATCTTTTCTGCGATGAACCGAACTCAGGTCTTGACCCCAAGACGTCAATTCTTATCGATGAGCTGTTAAGTGACATTACCCACGAATATAATATCACCACAGTTATCAACACTCATGACATGAACTCCGTGTTGGGTATCGGTGAAAATATCATATTCATCAAGAACGGTCAGCGCGAGTGGGTCGGAGATATGAAAGAGATATACAAGACTTCAAACGAGGCTCTAAATGAGTTCGTATTTGCCACAGACCTTTTTCAAAAGGTTAAGAAATATGTAATCGCTAACGAACGACCGATACCGTAGTATCCGGAAGTAGCGACTCTTCAAGTTCCTGATATTTTGCGCGCACTTTTTCAAAGCGGCGCGCATTTGTTTTGTCGAGATGAGCTTTATCAAGTGTGGATATAAGGATGCCAGAATGACGCTGCACTGCATTGAGAGTTGAGTCATTCATCATATTGATAATATCGTTTATGGCATCGCTCGGATTCTTCTCAAATGCCGCTCCGGCAAGCCGTCCGCGTATATAAGAATACCCTTTTTCCAACATATTAATCATCTTTTCATACGTTTCCTGAGTAATGACTGAATCTGATGATGCGGTGTTCACCAATTTATTAGATTCGTCAACATTGTATTTAGGAGTACATCCTGCGGAACAAAGTAGGGTTACGGCTGCAAATGCGGATATAAATATTCTGTTCATTTTAATGTTATTAAAATAAAAAAGGAAGCCCGAAGCCATATACGGCAACGGGCTTCAATTATAGAACAACTGATTTTTACAATGGTTTTATTCCTCCGTCTGAGTTTCGGAATATTCTTTCAACAGTTTTTCCTGAACATCACCGGGAACAAGCTCATATCCCGAGAACTTCATAGTGAAAGATGATCTGCCACCGGTAATTGAGCTGAGAGCGGTCGAGTAGCTTGACAGTTCTTTGAGAGGTACTTTGGCAATAATCTTTTCAAAGCCGTTTTCACTTGACATACCCATGATTACGGCACGGCGTCCCTGAAGATCGCTCATTACATCGCCCATGACATCTCCCGGCACCATCACTTCCACATCATAAACCGGCTCCAGAATCTTGGGACCTGCATTGCGGAATGCTTCACTGAAAGCATTTCTACCGGCAAGACGGAATGAGATTTCATTGGAATCTACAGGATGCATTTTACCGTCGTAGATACATACTCTCACATCGCGGGCATATGAACCTGTCAGCGGTCCCTGCTCCATTCTATCCATGAGACCTTTGACAATAGCCGGAATAAAGCGGGTGTCAATAGCACCGCCTACTATACAGTTGCATACTATCAGCTTACCGCCCCAATCAAGAGGAATTTCCTGAGTATCGCGCACATTCATCTTGAATTCCTGATTACCGAAACGATATGTGTCCGGCGCCGGCATTCCGTCAGTATAGGGTTCAACAATCAGATGCACTTCGCCAAACTGACCGGCACCACCGCTCTGCTTTTTGTGACGGTAGTCCGCACGGGATGGTTTGGTAATGGTTTCGCGATAAGGAATCTTCGGTTCTTCAAATATGATAGGAAGTTTATCATTATTCTCTACTCTCCATTTAAGAGTTCTGAGGTGGAATTCTCCCTGACCCGAAAGAATGGTCTGTTTCAGTTCCTTCGACATCTCAACTTCCCATGTAGGATCTTCCTCATGCATTC
Source organism: uncultured Porphyromonadaceae bacterium (assembly GCA_947177595.1). Taxonomy (GTDB): domain Bacteria; phylum Bacteroidota; class Bacteroidia; order Bacteroidales; family Muribaculaceae; genus Paramuribaculum. The sequence continues at coordinate 3,509 of CAMWUZ010000209.1, forward strand.
TTGTGAGAATCGCACTCAGTTTTTCCGCATCACTTTCTGTTACCGGACGGATAGCTCTCTGGTATTTAGGTGCCGGATATTTAATGAAGTCAAAGACATACTCGCAGCCCTTGGCATCAAGAGTATTACCGGTGCGGGCATCTTTCAGT
>CAMWUZ010000210.1 GCA_947177595.1 uncultured Porphyromonadaceae bacterium
TCAATTCATCGAAAGATAAGGATAAAAATGTTGAGCTTGCAAAAAAACAGGCGGAAGTAGCCAAAAAGAGCACTTCAAACGGTTATATTCTTTACCCTGTGGCTGATTATGCGGCAGCGGATACCTATGCTCCTGAAGGAAATTCAACCATCAGCGTGGATGATTACAACCGCCGTGGAATCTTTGGTCGTGACACAGTTTCGGCAAAGAATTCATCCCGGACACAGGATTTCGCATATACCCGCCAGATCGAAAAGTATTATAACCCGGCAATTATTGTAGGAAGTAATGATCCGCAGCTCGCTGAATTATATTATGCCCAGCCCGCAAATGTGAATATCTACATCAATACCCCTTCCTATGGTTATTGGGGCTATCCATATTCGTGGGGTGGCTGGTATGATCCCTGGTATCCCGGATATAATTATTGGGGATATAACTATTGGGGACCCTCCTGGGCGTGGGGTCCTTCATGGAGTTGGGGTCCTTCATGGAGTTGGGGACCCTCTTGGGCTTGGGGACCCTCTTGGGGATGGGGACCGTCATGGGGTTGGAGCACAGCCTGGGTTCCTTCACGTCCCTATTATAATCCACGTCATCCCGGAGCTATGGAGTCTTCTCGCCCCTCATACGGCTCAGGCATAGCAAACCGTCCCGGAACAAGCCATTACAACACCGGCTATCGTCCTGCCTATAATTCGAATAATTCAGACCGTCACAATGGCGCTGTTTCTCGCCCGGCTTACAATAACAGTTCAAACGGCACTAATAGGGATAATAATTCTTATACACGCCCCGGAAGAAACAATAACAACAATAATTCTTATAGAAGTAATAATAGCAATAATAACTCGTATCGCAGTAATTCCGGTTCATACCGTAGTTCAGGCAGCTATAACAGCGGTGGCTCAAGAGCTTCAGGCGGCGGAAGAGGAAGACACTAATCGTATAAACTGATTATTTAATTCAGATGAAAAAAATATTATTAAGCGTTTCAGCATTTATGCTTCCTGCCCTGATGTTCGGTCAGTCAGCAATTGATGCATATAATCTCTCGCAGTCAGATTTTAAAGGCACAGCGAGATTTATGTCGATGGGCGGTGCATTCACTTCACTCGGAGGTGATTTGAGCACTCTGAATCAGAATCCGGCAGGTATCGGTGTATATCGCTCAAGTGAGATTGGAGTCACTCTTGATGTTGACATCGCATCTACTAAGTCAACTACCGGAGCTTTCTCGATTACTAAAGATAAAGCAGCGTTCAACTGTAACAATTTCGGTTATGTCGGTGCGGTTTATACCGGAAGCGACATTATGCCGTATTTCAACTGGGGTGCATCATATTCACGTGCGGCGAGTTTTAACCGCGCGTATAAGGGTACCGGCACGATGAACGGCTCTTTGTCCAACTATATCGCAGGTTATACCACTGCCGCGCAGTGGGAGTCATCTGACCTTACTGTTGACGGCTCCAATACTTTCAATCCTTATATGGAGCCGGGTGGAGCGCCATGGATGAGTATTCTTGCATATAATTCCTATCTGATTAATCCAACCGGAGGTACATCTTACAGCGGTTTATGGAAGAATGGAACTGCGGGTGAGGCTAACTTCAATGTACACGAAAAAGGTTATACCGATGAATATTCAATCAATTTCGGTGGAAATTTTGCCAATATAGTTTATTGGGGTTTAGGTTTCGGTATTACTGATATTGATTACCGCTCTTCGGTTTATTATGAGGAGGATATGAGCAATGCTCAGATTCCGTCTTTAGATGCAAACAACAACTATATCGGCACCCGCGAAGGTGGAGGCGGATTTGGTCTTGACAGTTGGAAAAATATCAGCGGTACAGGCTTCAACTTTAAGATTGGTGCGATTATAAAGCCGATCAATGAGTTGAGAATAGGTCTTGCTGTTCATACACCGACATACTACAACCTCAAGCAGGAAGGTTGGGCTGGAGTTGACTATGGTTACAATCCCGATATCAGCGGATTTGTACAGACTAATGACGGTTATACCGACTATTTTGAATGGAAGCTACGTACACCTTGGAGACTTCTTACCGGTATCAGCGGTGTTATCGGTAAGCAGGCTATAGTCAGCTTTGATTATGAATATCGCCCTATGCAGAACATGAATGTTCAGGATCGTAACGGCTACGAGTACACCGATGTAAATAATGATGTGAAAAATTATTATCAAGCCATGAGTATATTCCGCATAGGTGCCGAATACCGTCTGTCTCCCCAGTGGAGCGTGAGAGCCGGCTATCAGTTGCAGACTTCTCCCAGCACTTCTGTAGCTCAGACCGGACAGACTGCGATATACACATCCGGTCCCGATGATACGGAAACCACTCCCTCATACTCATTTGATAAATCCACCTCATACATTTCAGTTGGTCTCGGTTACAGATACAAGAATTTCTATGTGGATGCAGCGTATGTAAACAAGCAGCGTGAAAGTGTTTGGAGAGCATATACTCCCAATTCATATACATCTCTCGCTCCTTCATCAAAAATCAATCTGTCATCCAATCAGATTGTACTCTCGATGGGTGTAAAATTCTAACTGACTTCACCATTACTTAAATAAAATAGGCGTCCGGAAATATCTTCCGGGCGCCATTATATTATTATTGAAACTGCTATTGATATGTAAAATTATAGTTTTAGATGGGTTTGTGTGCGATACATAATCGAAAGAATCAGAAACAACACGCCGAAATTTCCGAAAGTAAGCCATACATTATACCATTCGGCACCGATAATATGCTGTAACCCGAAGCTGACCGAGTGAACCACGCTGCGGAAACTCACCACCTCGCCTAGCACATATGCGGTAATGGCATTGGTACCGTATATTTTAAGCCAATTCAATCCTCGCGAATGTCCCGAGGCATCAATCCACCAATAAAATAATGCCATAAGCAAGAAGCAGATACCACCGCTGATAAGAGTCATTGATGCTGTCCAGAGCCGCTTGATGACAGGCTGTTCTATACTCCAGAGCATACCTGCCAGAATCAATCCCATACCGACAAGCACCATCAGGCAAGCTCTTTTTGTACGCAATGCAGGCACAACGCCTTTCATCATGGTACCGGCGAAAGAACCGAGCATAACGGTAACGCCAAAAGTAAGTGAGCTCCATATCCATGTATAACTCGGATCACCGCGAAAATCGCCTATAATCAGTTTATCTACGCGATAGGCAAAGCTACCTTCAAGAGAATAGTCACCTGCAAATGCCATTGGTACCCAATAAATAAGTAGCAGTAAAGCTGTGGCAATCAACTGTCCGCGCAAATGCAAATGGAGAACTATCATGGATGCTGTCAGATAACCGAAAGCGATAGCTTGTAGTGTATTGGTATATATCTTTATTGTCGCGGGATTTAAGGCTAACAGGTTTCCCTGGACAATCATACCGAAGAGGAAAAGCAGCAGAAAGCGGCGAGCTATTCGGCGGTATGCTCCCCGGCGGTCTAATGTAGAGTCATTTTGGAAGCGTGCGAAGGCAAAAGGCATCGCTGTACCCACCATAAAAAGAAACAGCGGCATCACTATGTCCCACAGACGCAGACCAATCCAGCGCTAGTGTTCTAAATGCCAAATCAATCGGTGATACCATTACTCATCGG
>CAMWUZ010000211.1 GCA_947177595.1 uncultured Porphyromonadaceae bacterium
TTTTATATTAGTTATATTGATGATATTTTTTTGTTCGTATATAGGCACAACAAAAGCAGAGATGAACCAACTACTGTTAGTTTCGTTCGTTGAGGCTCTCGCATTGCCTTGAAGTCCGAAAAACAGAGCGGTTCATCCCTGCTATCAGGGATGAATCATCGCTGCTGTGATTTGCGACTTCTATTGGAATTTGCGAGATTTCAACAAAGCAAACCTATGCAGTTTTGAAACATTATGTCGTTGTATCAATCAGATTTCTACATTTCGCTAAATTTTAAGTTCAGCGCAAAGATAGAAATATATCATGATTCTCACGTCATAAGTCCCGCTTTTTTTTGGTCAGGCAAAATTATGGACATTAATTTCTCCGATATCCGCTATGCGTGGTTCATTCCGGTTCAAATTTGACTTTATTAACATCCCTTTCCCATATCAAACTGATTTGCACTATAACTTTGCCGATACTTTTAAACACCAAAAATGATAAGTGAACAGCAGAATTTTGAGCTATTGAGACAGGCGGTGGAGCTGATATTCGGACACAAGCCCAATTCCCCGTCTGATTTTGACTCTCTTGCAGCGCGCATCCAGGCGGCAACCGGCATGAATCTCGGAGTTTCGACCCTTAAAAGATTCTGGGGTTATGTGAAATCTCCTCATACTCCCACATATACCACTCTCTCTGTTTTGTCCCGTTATGCCGGACACCGCGATTGGAACACATTCTGCCACAATATTCAATCAGAAGATGAATCCGGTTTCAGCAAATCAAGCGTTATTATCTGTTCAGAAGAAAAAATCGGTTCTGACCTCATAATAAAATTGGGCGGCAGCAAATGGTGTGAAATAGTTAAATCTGCCGAGCCGAATTTATACGAAGTCATGGATTCAAGAAATATAAAACTGAAGAAAGGCGATTTCATCAGTATAAATTCACTCACTGTCGGAGACTTTTTTGTGGCAGTGGAATGTTTGCGGGGAAAAACACAGCTTGGCACTTATATAGGCGCAAAGAAGCATGGCATTTCTGAAATAGTGCGCAACAACTGATTTTTTACCTCTTTCCTTAAACCCTTATCTATTTCCCTACCATAAATAGTCTTACATAGTGATTTTTTATGGAATAAATGATATATTTGCCTGTGATTAGCGGAATTTTACCGCTATACCTTTATTATATGTATCATGAAGCGTTATTTCTTTTCAATCATCATCACACTTGCTGCCGTATCAGCTTTTGCGGTAACTCCGTTTCGTCTGCACAGATATGACCAGTTCAAAGCTCTGCCCCTACAAGACAGTGCTATAGTATTTTTCGGCAACTCCATAACCAATATGCATGAATGGTGGGAAGCTCTCGGAACAAATCAGAAAGTGCTCAACCGCGGTAACTCCGGCGCTACCACACCCGAACTGATTGATAATGTAGGCACAGTCATCGCCCTCAAACCCGCAAAAGTATTTATCGGCATAGGCACCAATGATTTAGCATACCAGGAGCTCAATCAGCCGGACAGCATTGCCGCAAGAATTTCACAAATTGCAAGATTGATCATAGCCGGCTCCCCGTCCACTGAAGTTTATGTTCAATCAATCCTGCCCAGCAGCAACGGCAAGCGTACACCGGAGGCTATTGCCGCCATAAATGCTAAAGTAAAGCAACTCGTTGAACCGTTGGGAGCTACATTTATCGATCTGTTCGATGATATGCAGGGCATTCTCACAAAAGAAATCAGCTATGACAATCTGCATCTTAATTATAAGGGTTACCGAATCTGGCTTGATAAAATAGCTCCATACACAGGGCTGAAATCAGTCTATACTCCCGACATGATTGAATCAAACGGCGGTATCGACAATAACTCTGTAGGTATGCGGTTTACTTATTTCGGCGCTTATCCCATTAAGTCCGACGATATTCTCGTTATCGGTGATGAGATGATTCACGGCGGGGAATGGCACGAACTTCTCGCCAACCCGAATGTAAAAAACCGCGGCACAGGCTGGGGATACGGCGGCATCCTCATCAATACCTGGATCAATGCTATGGAAACCATATTCACCGCAAACGGCAACAAAGAAATTCCGGCTGAAATACTTCTTTACACCGGTGTGGCTCCTCTTTATTCCAAGAATGCCGATATCCCCGCTATCATCGACAACTACAGACAACTTATTGCCAAAATCAGAGAATATGCGCCGGCGGACTCCACACGCATCGAAATAATGTCACTCATTCCCAGAAATGAAGCGGAGCTGAACGACTCACTAACACTCCCCTTCAACATTCAACTCGCCGGGCTCGCGTCAGAGGATGCCAATATCGGTTTTATTGACATCTATACTCCATTGATTGACCGCGACAATGCCGCAAATCCGGAGTACATTGAAAAGAATCTCCTTATGGGAAGAGGCTACGGAGTTGTCGCGCGCACTATCGCGCCCAAGATTCCCGGCTCAAAAGCCCGCTGCCCCAAATGCATCGAGGACACCTACTCAAAAATCAAGGCTGCCCAACCTTAAATTATATATAATATGATAAACAACTACCTAAAATTCCTTTTGTCGCGAAAGATTGTAACAGTTCTCTTACTGTTACCGGCGCTGTGTCTTGCCGCGAAAGAGAAGTGCAAGGTTATTATCACAGCCTCAGATGGAGCAAAGCCCTATGAGCTTGTTATAAAAAAGAAAGGTGCAGACCCAAAAGATTCGGAACTGCGCACAAAACTTGAATCTGGCATCTACGAATGCTGCATTGAAACCGATGAAATAGAACTTGAATCGGTTGTTGACTTCGGGGAGATTGAAAAACGTGGAATAACAGCACGCACCGTTGATTTTTATGTGGAGAATGGAGCTACCGTGAAAATTCACTTTGATGGAAATGAACTGACAGTCGAGTCAGACGGACCGGAATTCCTAAAACAAAAACGGATGAAAGATGCAGGAAAAGATTGGGTTAATGGTCGAATTGCAGAACTGGGTGTGGAGCCCTGGAACCTAACCGAGGCTCAGACAGAAATGCTAAACAGAGAATATAGCAAGTGGCAGAGCGAGTATTACAAGGCAAATCCTATGCTTGCCTTCCTACTTGATATTGCCAACCAGGTTTCAAATTTCGACATCACAAATCATAATCTTGCGTCACTCCTGGATGTGTATCACCAGTGCTACGAGTCTCTTTATCCCGGTCACAGCGCCCACACAGCCATAAAAGCAGCCGAAAGCGATAATGGTCTTCAAATTTTAGGTCACAGATACCACGACTACACCGCTTATGATTCGGAAGGTGCGGAAGTAAACATTTCCGATTATGTAGCCGGTAAGCCCACTCTTGTAATCTGCTGGGCAACATGGTGCCTGTCCTGCCGCAAGGATGCCAAGGATATTGTTCCGCTTTATGAGAAATACCGTAGCCGCGGTCTGAATGCTTTCAGCCTTGCAAGAGAGTTCCAGTCAGCGGACAATTTCAAGGCGGCTGTTGCTGAAGATAAAAATCCGTGGCAATGTTTACTGGATCTCGATGATAGATTCAAAATTTTCAACAATCATGGAGTATCCAGTTGGGGACTGCTGCTCATTGATGCTGATGCCAACATAGTTCCTTCAGGATTTGAACGGGCGGATATAGAAC
>CAMWUZ010000212.1 GCA_947177595.1 uncultured Porphyromonadaceae bacterium
GTTATAGGTAGGGAATCCCCAGTTCTGACCGTTGACTGCAAATGCATCCGGCGGTGCGCCAGCGCTTGCGTCAAGATTGAAAAGTTCGGGATTCAGCCATGCATCAACACTCGTTCGGCTGACTCCGATAGGTATATCTCCTTTGAGCGCTACTCCCACGCTTATTCCGTGAGTGCGTGCCTCACGTAGCTGTGCGTCAAGGTGATATTGCAGAAAACGATAGAATTCCGCTTCTTTTTTATGACGAGCGAGTATTTTTTTAGCTTTTTCCGGAGAATAAACCGCATATTCTTTCCACTGTGACATATCGGTGGTGCCATAGATGTCCCTGAGAATACAGAAAGCAATATATGGTTCCAGCCATCCGGCATTGTCGCTGACAAACTTCTTGTATGAGTCGCTTTTGACGGTTTTTGCTCCTTGCTCTTCAAAGATGCCCCTAAGGTATTCCATCTTGGCTTTGAAAACGCGTGGATAGTCAATTTCAGGGAGTGCATTAAGCTCTTTGGCGAGTGATGCGAAATAATCGCGTTTTTTCTTCTCCGCAAACATACCAACCTGCTGCAGACGGAGATATATTGGGTTTAGCGCGAACGAGGATATCGCACTGTATGGATATGAATCACCCCATCCGCCATCAGTAGTGGTGTCATTGATAGGGAGGAGCTGCACGAACTTTTGTCCGGTAGCCGCCGCCCAGTCAACGATGAGTTTTATATCAGCGAAATCACCGATACCCATATCGTCATCGCTCCGTAGCGAGAATACCGGAACCGCCACTCCCGCTCCGCGCCATAGAGGCATCGGACTGGCTATTTCTCCGCAATGATTGATAATAGCGGCGGTAGAGGGAAAATCAGTAGGATGGAAAACGCGATGATCTCTGTGTTCCCAAATTCTGTTGCCTGATGCGTCTCTCACAAGAAATTTATATTCCAATGTGCGATCGGGCACAGGAATATTTATTTCCCATAGTGGAAACTTAGCGGTAGTCAGTTCAAGAGCTTTTTCCGGATTCCAGTCGCCGAGTTCAGGGGTATTGCCGCACACGAATATAGATTGGCGTGAGGTGATCATGGGTGCCTCGACAACAAGAGTGAGTTTGCCTGCTTCCGGTTCCACCGGCTCAACTCCTGTGGAGTTCCGCTTGAAAATACAACTGCTGAATGCACTCGAATAGAACGGTATATCCGCCGGCCGGTCATGCCAACGGTCTATAATCTCGATAGAGGTGGGGCGGAAACCGGACGAAAGAGAGCGCGGTTTTCCCCATTCCCGGCGAATAATCCCGGAGTCATATGTCAGGACATAGGCGTAGGTGAAATCTTCTCCCGGGGTAACCTCGACATCAAGATACCAGAATCTGCCGTCGGAGGTGTGCATTTCCACAGCCGCTCCCTCATCGCTATTTCCGAGCGCAGGTGATGAGCCGGTTACGCATAGTCTTTCTCCCCAGGAGGTATGATATTCTATATGAAATCCTATTATCATGGCTTGTAGCGGGTATCAACCGCATTTAGAAGTGCCGCAGGAAGTGCAGATGAGGCAACCTTCCTGATATATAAGAGTTTCGTTTCCGCAGTTGGGACATGTCTGCCCTTTAGCCTGAGTGCCGTTAGGCAGGTATTTCTTGAGCGCGCGCTCCACACCCATTTTCCAGGTATTGATGCTCTGACTGTCCAGTTCCAGTCCGCCAACGAGTTTTAGGACCTGATCGATAGGCATTCCGTAGCGGAGCACACCTGAAATGAGTTTCGCATAGTTCCAGTATTCGGGATTAAACTTGTCGCTGAGTCCTTCAATGGTGGTTTTGTAACCGCGCTTGTTGATGAACTGGAAGTCATATCGCTTGTTGCCTTTCTCGTCCACCGCCTTTATGATTTTGCCGTGAGTAACGCTCTTAGGACAGAAAATGCCGTCCTCGTCATCGGCAAGACCGGTGAAGATTTCATAAGGTTTGTCATCTATAAGACCCACAAAGGCAATCCATTTCTCTTTATTATTCTGGAAGCGCACAACATCCGCCTCGAGCTCAATCGGGCGCTTTGCGATATGTGCTGCGGGCGCATCAATAGCCGGGGTAGCATCTTTTTTCTTCGAGATGGAGACGAGAACACCTGAACGGCTTCCGTCACGATATACCGTGCATCCTTTGCATCCGCTCTTCCATGCTTCAACATATAGTTTGTTGACAAGTTCTTCGGTAACGTCAGCGGGAAGGTTGATAGTCACAGATATCGAATGGTCAACCCATTTCTGCACTCTGCCTTGCATTCTCACCTTTTCAAGCCAGTCAACATCATTTGAGGTTGCTTTATAATAAGGTGATTTTGCAACGAGTTCATCAATATGCTCCTGAGTGTAGTCCTGTCGCGCCTCGATGCCGTTTGTTTCCATCCATGTGATGAATTTAGGATGATAAACGATGTATTCTTCAAAAGCATCACCGTTTTCATCCACGAAATCAATTCGTATGTCGGCATCACCGGGATTGATTTTGCGGCGACGTTTATATACCGGCATAAATACAGGCTCTATACCGCTGGTTGTGCGGGTCATCAGGCTGGTTGTGCCTGTCGGGGCGATAGTGAGGCAGGCGATATTGCGTCTGCCATATTTCTTCATGTCTTCGTAAAGCTCCGGGTCTGCTTCCCTGAGGCGGTTGATATACGGATTGTTTTCCTCGCGCGCGGCATCATAAATCTGGAACGCTCCTCTCTGGCGCGCGAGCTCAACAGATTCGCGATATGCCGCGAGGGCAAGGGCGCGGTGCACCTTCTCGGAGAAATCGGTCGCTTCGGCGGTGCCGTATCGCAGACCGAGAGCGGCAAGCATATCACCTTCGCCGGTGGTGCCTACACCTGTGCGGCGTCCGAGAAGTGTTTTGGTGCGGATTTTGTGCCAAAGATTCAGCTCTGTCTGCTTAACTTCACCGGTTTCGGGGTCAGATTCTACCTTAGCGATAATCTTGTCGATTTTTTCTGCCTCAAGGTCAATGATGTCGTCCATTATGCGCTGTGCCTTGCGGATGTGCTTTCCGAAAAGTTCGAAATCGAACTCGGCGTTTTCAGTAAACGGATGCTTTACATAGCTGTAGAGATTTACAGCAAGAAGGCGGCAACTGTCGTAAGGGCAGAGGGGAATTTCTCCGCAGGGGTTGGTGGAGATGGTCTGGAAGCCGAGATCTGCATAGCAGTCGGGGACTGATTCGCGTATGATGGTGTCCCAGAAAAGCACTCCGGGCTCCGCGCTTTTCCATGCATTGTGTACAATTTTCTCCCAGAGGGGTTTTGCCTCAATATCATTAGTGATATCGGGGTTGGAGGAGTTTGTTGGGAATTGCTGACGATATGTGGTGTCAGAAGTGGCTGCTTTCATGAATTCATCGTCGATTCTCACCGACACATTGGCTCCGGTGACCTTGCCTTCGGTCATTTTAGCGTCAATGAATGACTCTGAATCAGGATGTTTGATGCTGACACTCAGCATCAGCGCACCGCGGCGACCATCCTGCGCTACTTCGCGGGTTGAGTTTGAGAAACGTTCCATGAAAGGAACCAGACCGGTCGAGGTTAGTGCGGAGTTTTTGACTGGAGTGCCTTTGGGTCGGATGTGAGAG
>CAMWUZ010000213.1 GCA_947177595.1 uncultured Porphyromonadaceae bacterium
AGATTGGATCTACCGGCAAACCGTTCCTTTACAGATATGCGATGGAGGAAGGATACACACCTTGTGATGAGTTTCTTAACGAACAGCCGGTGCTGACTGACGAAAATGGCAGGGAGTGGATTCCAAGAAATACCGGCAACTCCCATGTCGGTGAGATGGTGACTCTACGATGGGCGCTGACAAACTCCAACAACTGGATTAGCGCGCGGCTCATGAGTCAGCTCTCCCCTGCCTCGCTTGTACGTACCATGCACAATTTCGGTATCACCAGTCATCTTGATCCTGTGCTCTCTCTCTGCCTCGGCACACCCGACATTTCTCTTAAGGAAATGGTGGGAGCATACTCGGCTTTCGCCAACAACGGCATGAGAGTTGACCCGATGTTTGTAACCGCCATCGCCGATTCAAACGGTAACATTATCTCAGAGTTCACCCCGCGACACACAGAAGTGATATCGGAGGAAGCATACTGGAAGATTCTGTCGATGCTGCTGAACGTCGTTGACGGAGGCACCGGTAGTCGTCTGCGCCGTCCTCCATACAATCTCACAGCACAGACCGGAGGTAAGACCGGAACAACCAACTCCAACTCCGACGGCTGGTTCATGGCGTTTACTCCCCAGATTGTTGCCGGCGCATGGGTCGGCGGTGAAGAGCGTTTCATCCACTTCAATAGCGGAGCCATGGGTCAGGGAGCATCTGCCGCTTTACCTATCTACGGTAGTTTCATGAAAAAAGTATATGGTGACTCAACTCTCCCATACTCCCAGGATGCAAAATTCACTTTCCCGGCGATAAATCTCTGTGAAAAAGAATTTTATGGCGAATCGGTTGACTACGACAATGATGCCGAGGAAACTTCGATAGAGGGCGTGTTCGATTGATTGCAGTCGCATGAAGCCTTACATTCTTGAAACTCCGGCAGGAACCCTCGCTATAGCTGCGCGTAACCGTAAACTCATTCTGTGTGATTGGGTTGACTCTCCACACTATCCCTCCCATATCAGAAAAATCGGAAGTGATGAAAATAATGAGGAATACGTCCGGCTGGTAGCCGCGCAGATTCTTGAATATTTTTCCGGCAACAGAAAAGATTTTGACATTGATGCTGAGCCTGTCGGCACTCCGTTTCAGCAACGTGTCTGGAAAGAACTCTCCACTATCGGTTACGGCGAAACAGTCAGCTATTCGGATTTAGCCCTGCGCATCGGTTCACCAAAAGCAGCGCGAAGCGTTGCGGGAGCGATTGCGCGGAATCCTGTCAGCATAATAATACCATGTCATCGCGTTATAGGCTCAGACGGTTCACTGACAGGCTATGCCGGGGGAATAGAAGCCAAGAGAATCCTCCTGACTCTTGAAAAAAGCCATCTAAGGCTTAGTAAGTATTACAGTCTGAAAGGAATAGGCACAATACAATAGACCGGCACAGACGTGCCGCCTATTTTGCCGGCTACCCATTTAGGCATTTTGGATATTATTCTCAATGCCTCTTTATTAAGAATTTCATACTCACCTCTGAGCACTTCCGCATTAGAGATTGAGCCGTCGGCATTTACTATGAAGCTGCAAAGCACACGCCCCTGAATTCCGGCGGCATACGCTTCGTGAGGATATTGGCGCTCACGGTTGATAAATTTTGTCATTGCACCGTCACCACCGGGAAAATGAGGCTGTTCATCTACAGAATCGAATGTAAAGGCCTCCATTTCAACAAGCCGGTTACCGGAAACAACTGTCTGATAAGTTACGACACGCCGGAACTGCGCTTGTGCCTCTACTGCTGCAAGCAGTACGGCACACACTATAAGCAAGCGTGTCATTCGGGAAGAGATATGAAGAAGTGTGTACAAATTATCAGTCTTTTATAGCGTCCTCAGAGGCTTAAATCCAAGGTTTTGTACAAAATTACCGCTTGAAACCGACATTTTCAAAAGCCCTCCCCCTATTTTGAGAATGATTATTATTGTTTTATCTTTGTTGACAATTTAAATATGCCGGATTTTTCTCCACACATTATATAATAGGGCGCACTCATTCTACGTTATTAGGTAGAATATTTGTAGTCAATGAACATCATCCGATATATAGTATTTGCCTGTCTGCTGGCGTTGTTACCTGTCCGCGCTCTGTGTGGTGACGGCAGTTCCGCATACAATTTCCTGAATATCACATCCTCACCCAAGATTTACGGATTGGGAGGTGTCAACATCACATCTACCGATGCCGGGCTGCTCGCCACCGATCAGAATCCGGCGCTTCTCGGGCAGGAGCACAGCACACAGCTCGCACTCAGTTATATGCGTTATGTAGGAGGCAGCAATTTCGCCTCGCTTGCCTACTCTCATGCCGCCGGCGTGCGCGGAGCATGGGCGGCATCGCTTCACTACTTCGGTTATGGAACGATGGACAGACTGGATGCATCGGGAGTGAATATCGGCAGCTTCTCCCCCAAGGATGTGGCTTTTTCAGGTCTGTACAGCCATGACTTCACCGAACGTATCAGAGGCGGATTCGCTGTTAAGGCTCTTTACAGCGCCTACGACTCCTACACAGCCTTTGCGCTCGGAGTGGATCTGGGTATAAATTACTATGATGAGGAGCGTGACCTGTCGCTTAGTGCTACGGTTGTCAATCTCGGCGGACAGATCAAGCGATTCAATGAGAGCTACGACCGCCTGCCGATAGATATACGCCTCGGTTGGACGCAGTCATTTCCGGGATTTCCGGTGCGGTTTTCCGTCACGGCATGGAATCTCACCAAGTGGAATCTGCCGTACTATCATACCGGTGACGGGGCTATTGACGACAAACCGGAACTGAAGTCATCATTCATGTCCGATCTCTTCCGTCATCTGGTTTTTGGTGCCGATATTGTGCCGTCTGACAAATTCTATATATCTTTGGGGTACAACTACAAGACCCGCACAGACATGAGTACCTACAACCGCAATTTTCTCAGCGGGTGGTCACTTGGAGCGGGACTCAACATCGGTACGTGGGAAATCGGACTTGCTTTCGCGCAACCTCACACCGGTGCCACCACCCTCATGGTGAGTCTTAGCGCCAGCATAACCGATCTTATCGGAAAATAACCAAACTGAATATGATTCAGAAGAATAAAAAAATAATTATTGCGATTGACGGATACTCATCTTCCGGCAAAAGCACTATGGCTAAGAAACTTGCAGCCGATCTCGGCTACAGATATATTGACAGCGGAGCAATGTACCGCGCCGTAACACTGTTTGCGATGGAACACGGTATGATTGCACCGGACGGCACGGTTGATGAAGCGGCACTGTCGAAAGCGGTTGACGGTATCCACATTGATTTCGCGGTAACCCCTGAAGGACAGCACACTTTGCTTAACGGCAAGGATGTTGAGCACCTCATCCGCTCTCTCGATGTGAGCAACCATGTCTCACCGGTTGCAGCCATACATTCTGTCCGTAAGGCTCTTACCGACCGTCAGCAGCGGTTTGGAGTTGAAAAAGGAATCGTGATGGACGGCAGAGACATCGGCACTACGGTTTTTCCAAAAGCCGAAATGAAAGTTTTTGTCACCGCTTCTCCTGAAAAAAGAGCACACCGCAGATACCTTGAGCTGCAGCAG
>CAMWUZ010000214.1 GCA_947177595.1 uncultured Porphyromonadaceae bacterium
GATGAGGTGACAACCATCACCACCGCTAACGCAAGACGCTATGTGAGAATAAACGGAGTCAGCCTCGAAGGATTCAAGATGCAGAACCAGACACATGGAGCCGATACCCAGGCTGCCGGACAGTGGATTCTGCGTACCGACAAGGGAGACGGAGAAAGCATCAGGGTGAACCACGACATACTCAAGCCCACGTTTGACTGGAATGCCGCCGACACCGCAAAGGCTGTATATTATAATGTGATAGGATTCGCCATGATCAGTGATGACGGAGAGATTGAGATATGGCCCACTGAAGTTGAGAAAGTTTCAGTGACAAATCCTGTCAAGGCTGAAATCAGCGGAAACATCATCTCTAAGAGAGACTACTATGCCGCTACCCGCAGCTATGATATGGATGTCGAGTTCTACCCCTACACCACCGTGACACTCACGCCCACCGGAGCCGGCGCTATGCCCACCATCTATTACTGGATATCCAGAAACGATAAAGAAAAGGTGCCTGCAACAGCGATGTGGAACGTTTACCAACAGCCCTTCGCGGTAACCAAGAGCTGCCGCATCCACGTCATGGCGATCCGTCCGGGATTTGAGGAGAGTGTGCATACACATCTTGACATGACGCTCGTTGAGCCAGAACCGCAGATAAGCGGCTCACTCACTATCAGTCACCGCTTCGATGAGGAAAACAACAAGTATTTTATAACCATCGAGCCTGATGATAAGTCTCTTGCCGAGGGTACATATACCATCCACTACACTACCGACGGTTCGGCTCCCACTTTAAACAGCACAGTTTACCACGGTGAGTTCCCCATGCCGAAAGAAGGTGGTATAATATTGGCTATACTCAAGGAAGCGGCTAAGGAATATCCCGGTGCCGTGGCACAGCACAACATCAGCTATATTCCCAGCGGAATAGACGGCATTGATTCTGACCGCGACGACTCTGCCGCTGTCAGTGTTGAAAACGGCAGCATCATCGCCCCCGAAGGCAGCGAGGTGTATGACATCAACGGTCGCAGGGTTGCCTCCACCGCACTCCGCCCGGGCATATACATAGTCAGGGTGCCCGGAGCAAAAGCTGTGAAGGTCAAGGTTGACTGAATACCATTATAAACCATATCACTCGGGAGCGGAGAATTATTCTTCGCTCCCGAGTGCTTTTACGCCCCTTAAACACCTTAAATACCACGAATTAAAAAAAATCACTATCTTTACGGTAGATTTATTCACCTTATATTCCATTCATGAGAAAAATCAAATTATTGGCTGTTGCGGCACTATGTATCGCCGCATCCGCTTGTTCAAAAAGAGGTGAGCTTACCGCAGACTACAATGTGGTGCCGCTCCCACAGTCTATCGAACTAACCGGAGGTGAGGGCTACAGGCTTACACCTTCAACATCGATCGTTTACACCGAAGGAGACAGCGCGCTTCTCAACGACGCAAACCTCCTTGCCGGCTATCTCACTCAGATGACCGGACTGAAACCGGCTGTTGCTCCGGGCGAACCGGGTGACGGCGTTATCGCGCTTCAGAGCAATCTTGAAAGCGAGAATCCCGAGGCATACACCCTCACAGTAACCGAGCACGGCATCACAATCAACGGTGCTACCGCCGCCGGAACTTTCTACGGCATCCAGACACTCCGCAAGGCTATCCCCGCCGCAGGAAACAACAATGTGCTCTTCCCAGCAGCCGTGATCAGCGACCAGCCGAGATTCGCATACCGCGGTGCCCACTTCGACGTGTCGCGCCACTTCTTCCCTGCCGACTCGGTGAAGAGCTTCATCGATATGCTGGTACTCCATAATATAAATACCCTGCATTGGCATATCACCGACGACCAGGGATGGAGAATAGAAATCAAGAGCCGCCCGGAACTTACCGAAAAGGGATCCAAGCGCGGAGGCACCGTTATCGGTCACAACTCCGGCGTATATGACAGCATTCCTTACGGTGGCTTCTACACTCAGGAGGAGGCTCGCGATATCGTGAAGTATGCGGCTGACCGCCACATCACGGTAGTGCCTGAAATCGACCTTCCCGGTCATATGCTCGGCGCTCTCACCGCTTATCCTGAACTCGGTTGCACCGGCGGTCCGTACGAAGTGTGGCAGCAGTGGGGCGTGAGCGAGGATGTGCTCTGCGCCGGCAACGACTCCACCTATAAGTTTATCGATGATGTGCTCGCTGAGATTGTCGATATTTTCCCCAGCGAATACATCCATGTCGGCGGTGACGAATGCCCCAAGACCCGTTGGAAAGAATGCCCCAAATGTCAGGCTAAGATAAAGGAGCTTGGACTCAAAGGCGATGAGCACGGCACTCCGGAAGAGAAGCTGCAGAGCCATGTGATTCACCATGCAAGCGACTTCCTTGCCTCCAAAGGCAGAAAGATGATCGGTTGGGACGAAACCCTTGAAGGCGGACTTGCCCCCGGCGCTATCGTAATGTCATGGCGCGGAGAGAGCGGCGGCATCGAAGCTGCAAAGAAAGGTCACGACGTTATCATGACTCCCAACAACTACCTTTACTTCGACTACTACCAGACTCTCGACCGTGAGAATGAGCCGGACGCTATCGGCGGATATGTGCCGGTGCAGCGTGTGTATGACTACGAGCCGCTCCCCGAAGCGCTCACTCCCGAGGAAGCGAAACATATAATAGGTGTTCAATCCAACCTGTGGACCGAATATATTCCCACATTCGCCCAGGCACAGTATATGGAGCTTCCCCGCCTTGCCGCTCTCGCCGAGGTGCAGTGGAGCAACGCGCCTAAGGACTACAAGGCTTTCTCCAAGCGCGTGAGAAATATGATGAAGCACTATGAGGCTAACGGATATAACTACGCCAAGCATATGTTTGACGTTGCCGGAACAATTACTCCGGATCTTGAAAACGGCACGATAACCCTCACTCTGCAGACTATCGACGACGCTCCCATACACTACACTCTTGACGGCAGCGAGCCCACCGCGGAATCTCCGGTTTATACCGAGCCGGTAGTGCTCAGTGAATCAGCCGAAATCAAAGCGGCTGCAATCCGTCCTGAAGGGGCAAGCAGAACATATACCAACAGCGTGAGCTTCAACAAAGCGACCGCTCATCCGGTAACCCTTGTCAACGCTCCCCATCCGAGCTATGCAGCCCAGGGAGGTGTGACCCTTGTTGACGGCAAATTCGGCACCACCAGTTTCAACAACGGTGACTGGGTAGGCTATGCGGGCAACGACCTCATAGCGGAAATCAATCTCGAAGGCGAACAGGAGATCAGCAGCGTCGGTCTCCGCACCAATGTTGACACCCAGTCATGGATTTTCGACGCACGCGAGATCGAGGTGGCTGTCAGCGCCGACGGAAAGAGCTACACGACAGTAGCCGCTGAAAGCTATCCTGAAATGACCGCCGAGAAATCGGAGATTGCCAAGCATGAACTGAGATTCGCTCCGGTGAAAGCTCAGTATGTGCGCATCACCGTCAAGCCGGAGAACAATATTCCCGCATGGCACGGCGGCGCGGGTCACAGAG
This sequence comes from uncultured Porphyromonadaceae bacterium, assembly GCA_947177595.1. Lineage (GTDB taxonomy): Bacteria > Bacteroidota > Bacteroidia > Bacteroidales > Muribaculaceae > Paramuribaculum. Next base: position 3,532 of record CAMWUZ010000214.1, read on the forward strand.
GCTTCGTTTTTGTCGATGAGCTGATTGTGGATTAAGATTTTGAGGTAAAATCAAATCATAAAGAGGGCGCGCACCGCTTGGA
>CAMWUZ010000215.1 GCA_947177595.1 uncultured Porphyromonadaceae bacterium
AACATCTCCTGTGCGAAATACATCAGAGTCTGTCGCAAGTCTGCAAATGAAACATCTTCAGCCACATAAAGAGCTTCTACCTGATGGAAGAAAAAGTGTGCTCTTGCTGAAATAGCCTCATTTCGATACACTCTTCCGGGGCAGATGATACGGATAGGGGGCTGAGTATGCTCCATAACCCTGGTCTGTACCGAGGATGTGTGTGTGCGTAGAAGCACATCAGGACCGCGGCTGATGAAGAATGTATCCTGCATATCGCGTGCGGGATGATCTTCAGCGAAATTAAGTGCTGAGAATACATGCCAGTCATCTTCGATTTCCGGACCCTCGGCTATCGTATAGCCTAAACGTGAGAATATCGATGTTATCTCATTCCTCACGATAGTGAGTGGATGGCGTGTGCCTAAAGGCATCGGAGCGGCAGTACGGGTAAGATCAATCGCTAAAATTGATTCGTCCGGTTTCATTGATGCACTCTCTTTTAGAAGAGTGATTTTCTCAGTGGCAAGAGTCTTGAGCTCATTCAGCGGCTTTCCCAAAGTCCGTTTCCCATCACCGTCAAGTGATTTGAAATCATTAAAAAGAGCGGTAATCACACCCTTTTTGCCGAGATATTTGATTCTCAGATTTTCAGCGTCCTGTGCTGATTCTGCCGTTAGATTATTTATTTCGTTTTTTAGCAGGTTAATTTTTTCAATCATGATTCAGCTAAATATTTCCGGCAAATTTAAGCAAAAAAATGGAGTAAGACTAATACACCTTAATTTAAAGTAAGGACTAATGTGAAAAAACAAACCGCCTATTACGGTAAATATCTAACAACAAGTGTGTTATCATTAGAAACCAAATGCAACATTGTCAACATAGAAGGTCAGACCTTCCGTGCCGACAAACGGCTCACCATTGCCACTACTTATCATGACAATAGCGTGTGTCGGGGATGTACCGGGCGTGTCCCACTGCTCCTCGCTCACTTTCACCAGTTTTCCTTTTGAATTTCTGGCATAATACGCATCTTTATCGTTTCTAAGACCCAGCCACTGATATTTTGGATCGTTTGAAACATCACCATATACAAGCGGAATCTTATGACCATTGACCCATTGTGTTCCTTTCTTGAAGTGCTCACCGCCAGTGGCAACTCTCGCGGCATGAAGATTTCCATCTTCATCCTCCCATCTTCGTTGTAATATGATGAATACAACCGCGGCATCCCTGCCCGGAAGCGTTTTTTTAGGACCGAACCCAGTACTCTTAGTTCGAGTATCAGTGTCCGGCATATCCACTTTATAGTCCAGAGACAGATATGAGGGTCTTTTTGTGTATTTCATGCCCATATCCATCTTCTTATACGGATCACTTGTGCTTGAAACCGGCTCAATCATCTCTCCGAGAAACATTGAACCGGCTACCATAACATTCATATTAATCAATCCGAGAACCTTTACATTTTCCATCTGTGTGCAAAGTTTCGCGCACTTATTGGTTGCAGTGCGGTTTGAGGGATAAACAGCATTAGACCCTTTTGTCACTCCGCTGACTTTTGCGTAAACATTGCTGGTTGCCCACGGTGAACCGCCAAGATTTCTATACGGGATATTCTTTGAAATAGTCTGAGTCGGACCTATCTCAAATATCGTTTTATGTTTCCCGCCAATTACAACGCTCTCAGCTATATCGCGTGAAACCCAATTCTCAAAATCACCGAACTTTATTGGCTCAAGCCTCTGCGCGATACCTACTGTACAAGCGCACCCGAAAGCAACAGTAATGAAAAGTCTATGTGCCATATAAATCAAATTTGACTGCAAAAATAATAAAAAAATGGAGGAGTAGCTCCCAATCAGGGGAATACATCTCGACCGCAAGCGTGATTATACTCCTTTTATGCAACAAATTAAGACTAAATGGAAAATGAGGCTATGGTGTCCCGTAAAAAAATAGTCGTAATTTTGCAGCCGTTAATCAAAACCTTTTTCTGTAATTTTGCAGCTTGGATATTATGCAAGTGTCTTTAAGAAAAATATTTTTGTCAATAGCATTGATTACATCTTTCGTCGGATATACACATCCGACCGACCTTTATGCTATACAAGATACTCTGCATATCGATACGGCATCAGTTGATACCGTGAGAAAATCAAACAATATTTTCCATCGCATAATTTCATACTTTGATGATACCAATAAACCTAAAAAGAAAAAGAGGTTCGACGTAAGTTTTATCGGTGGACCTCACTATTCGAGTGATACCCAGTTGGGTATCGGGTTGATGGCTGCCGGCAACTACTATATGAAAGGCGATACCACTCTGATGCCCAGCAATGTAAGTCTCTACGGGGATATCTCTACTGTGGGGTTCTATCTTCTTGGAGTCCAAGGCAATAATATTTTTTCCGGTGATAAATTGCGACTTGAATATAATGTCAATTTCTATTCTTTCCCCACTAAATTCTGGGGAATAGGCTACGCAAATGGTCGCAATAAGAATAATGAAACAAAATACGACCTCTTTTCCACCAAAGTTTCAGCTGATCTGTTCTTTAAATTAACTGAAGGTCTATACATCGGTCCCGGTGCACAGTTTGCATACATGAAAGGGAGCGATATTAATCCTGAATTCCTGTATCTATGGGAGGGTCAGAGGAATAGAACTCTAACTACTTTTCTCGGATTTTCCACCAAATTCGATACCCGCGATAGTTACACCGAACCTCATTCCGGATGGCTATTGTCACTGACTCAGCGTTTTGCCCCGCGTTTTCTTGGTAATAAAATGGCATTCAGTTACACATCTTTGGAAGCCTGTCATTACAGAGAAGTATGGAAAGGAGGGGTGGTTGCCGCCTCGGTAGGTGGCACATTTAACTACGGTAATGTTCCCTGGACCATGCTTGCAACTTTTGGTGGCAGCAAAGCGGTAAGAGGATACTATGAGGGAAGATACCGGGATAAAGTTGAAGTTGAAGCGATTGTTGAACTACGTCAGCACGTATGGAGAAGAAACGGAGTCGTGGCTTGGGGGGGAGCGGCATCAGTTGCGCCCTCTGTTGCCCGTCTTAGTGGTAAGGCTATTTTGCCTTGCGGTGGTGTAGGTTACCGGTGGGAGTTTAAAAAAAGAACCAATATCCGCCTGGATTTCGGGATAGGGCGTGGCGAAACCTCATTTATTTTCAATATCAATGAAGCTTTCTGACAGACAAAAAGATATACTTGCAAAAATATTATATTGGTGGACAATTATTGTTGTCATCACACCGAATATTATATTATCATTTACGGAACCGGTCTCTATATGGGGTAAAATAGCTAACACACTGCTTCCGACAGGATTGTGGTGGCTATGCCTGTCATTTTCGAGAAAAGTGGGAAGAACTTCTCTGTTCATGTTCCCACTAATGTTTTTTGCAGCCTTTCAGATTGTTTTGCTGGATTTATATGGGAGAAGTGTGATAGCGGTAGATATGTTCCTGAATCTGCTGACAACAAATCCTGCGGAAGCAGGTGAGTTATTGGGAAACATGATAGCTGCCGTATGTCTTGTAATTATAATGTTTGTCCCACCAATTATCGGGGCTATTTATTGC
>CAMWUZ010000216.1 GCA_947177595.1 uncultured Porphyromonadaceae bacterium
AAGAGCAGCAGGAAACCTAAGTTTACGCTGCTGCTCTTCCTCTCTCCTCGGCGGTGCGGACGGGACTTGAACCCGCGACCCCATGCGTGACAGGCATGTATTCTAACCAGGCTGAACTACCGCACCAGAAACGTGATTCCTCTGAATCACGATCTTAAGATTATTCTCAGTCGGGGTGACAAGATTCGAACTTGCGACCACACGCCCCCCAGACGCGTACTCTAACCGGGCTGAGCTACACCCCGCTGGGCCTTAAAAGCACTGCAAAGTTACGAGGTTTTTTTGAAACCACCAAATATTTTTGCAACTTTTTTTACAAAAAATTTTTAAAACGCTGATTTACAGGGAGAAAAATTTTTATGCAAAAAAATCTCCGCAAACTATTGCATTATTCGCGGAAAATGCGTAAATTTGCAGTCCTCATTAGAGTATGGGGTTGACCGGTTTTGACAGCGTGTAGAAGTGGTCAGCAAGCATGCAGAGCAATGATGCCTAAGCTCTTAAATCTCTGACATCAAAATTTCAAATGGCGAAAACAACTACGCTCTCGCTGCTTGATTGAAGTATAGTAGATCAGCTTTATTCGCGTAACAGTTACGCGGACGAGACATCGCCCGAGAGTCCTGGACCCGAGACTCCTCGATAAGGCGGTGCAGCTAAATCGGGTATAGGGAAAGCCGAGCTTCGAGGTTTGCCCGAAATTTTAGAAGCTAAGGCCATGGTTGGAGGTTCCGTTCCTGCCACGGCTCGAAAACCAACTCGGGAATAAGCATGTAGAAAACTCATCAATTCCGCGTTTGGACGGGGGTTCAAATCCCCCCAACTCCACTTGGCGGGTCGGACAGAATCCGGACCTCGCAAGACAAAATCAAGACAAACCGCAGACTATCAATTAGTTCTGCGGTTTTTTAGTGCCTAAAAATTTCGACTCAGGACCGAAATCGGACAGAAAAAAGACCGCGACGGACAGACTTTAGTTACCAATTCGTTACACAAAATCTGACTAGACAAAAAATGTAACGATTTGTAACGAAATAGGTCTTAAATAATTATGTAGCAGGTAAATACAAAGACACAACTCGGACAAAAGATGGTCAAAAACCGGACATAAATAAGGGTAATTAAAAATAGTTTATAGGCTCGGAAAATTACATTACATTCGGTTAGTGTCTGGCGACAATTCTATACATTTCTCTGGTGACGTTTCAATCGCGGATATTTGTCCGACATTCGTCCGACGATTGCCGACAAGTGTCCAAGCAAACAGAATGTTAAACACGTTATCATTACAAACACCGCTCAAAAGCATTGGTGATAACACTAAATCCAGAGAAAATGAAAAAGAACACTTTTAAGGTTCTATTCTATCTCCGCAGTAATCATGTTAATAAAGATGGGACATCCGCCATCATGATACGTATTACTGTGGATGGAGAGATGGAACAAATCAATTCCAAGCTTACGGTTGATCCTAAGCTATGGGATGCAAAGACTGGCAGAGGGACTGGTAGAACTGGAAAAGTTCAACAGCTCAATAATAGACTTGAAGATATTCAAGTTATACTCAAAGACCACTACTACGACATCCAACGTCGACATGGATATGTGACAGCGGAAATGGTACGCAACGCATACATGGGTATTACCCAACGTGAGGAATCCCTCCTCAAACTCTATGAGCAGCATCTTGAAGATACTAAAAAGCTGGTGGGTCTAAGTAAAGCAGATCCGACCTATAAGAAATATGAGCGTATGTATCGCCGTGTCGTTGAGTTTATGAAGAAAAAGTACAACATCACAGACATACCTCTCCGTGAGATCAAGCTACCTTTCATCACAGATTTGGAGTTTTTCCTGCGAACTGAATACAAATACAGTCAGAACACTACATATAAATGTATGAAGTTCTTCAAGCAGGTAATCAACAAAGCAATTCGCGCCGGATTGATTGGAGTTGATCCCTTCAATGGTTACAAAATCTCTGTAGAGAGAGTTGACAGAGGATTTCTATCAGAAGAAGATCTGACAAAGATGATGTCGAAGACCTTTGGTTCAAAGCGTCTTGAACAAGTACGCGACATTTTCATCTTTGCCTGCTTCACCGGACTCGCTTATATCGACCTCGCAAATCTTCGGGTAGATAATATCCAAAAGATGTTCGACGGACGACTATGGATCGTTACTCATCGTCAAAAGACAAATACAAAGGTAACTGTCCCACTTTTGCCACCGGCAATCAAGATTCTCAAAAAATATGAGGGGCAGTTCATGGATGGTCAGTTGCTCCCGATCATCACAAATCAGAAACTCAACTGCTATCTGAAAGAGATTGCTGAAATATGCGGCATCGAGAAGAACCTTACGTTTCATCTTGCCCGTCACACCTTCGCAACGACTATGACACTCGGTAAGGGTGTGCCTATCGAGTCTGTAAGCAAAATGCTTGGTCATACCAATATCCAGACCACGCAGATTTATGCAAGAATCACCAATAACAAAATCAGTAAAGACATGGAAGAATTATCGCACAATCTCGGTGCTCTTGACTTCTAATCTGACATTCCTCCAGCACTAAGTAAGTGCCGTTCGGGAATGGCTCGGACGGCACTTACTATATCCTATTGAGTGTTAAGATATATTTAGTAAAGTTAATATTATCTTAAAATTCTGAGCTTTTCATGTTACGTCATATTACATGTATCAGTGTGACGGAGCGAAACGGTGCTAACTTGCGGTCGTTTTCAATAACCCACTAAATCCCGTAAGTATGGAACAAGATATTAACACCGTCATATCTGAGATGTCTCAGTTGCGTTCAGAACTATCGCGCATCACTGAGTTGCTCACAAGGTATGAGAAACCCAAAAAGGCAAAGGATGACAGACCCGCTATGCCTCACAATCCAAAAGTTTCAAAAGATGAAGCTGCTGCTATTCTTTTGGTATCTCCGAGACAGCTTCAAAGAATACGTAAAAAAATCGGATTGAAATGGCGTATGGAAGGACGAGAGTCAATGTATTTACTTGAGTCTATTGTCAACGCAATCTGCAATTATCAGCTTCCGTGGAATCCGGCTGAATATGATAAAATCCTTACCAGAATATCCAAACTTCCCATCATGCCCCAATTATGAATACATTAGAGAAGAAAATGGTATTCGGTGAGTTACGCCGACTGATGGAAGAAATGCGTGAGCAAATCAAAGGCGAAATCCGAGCTGAAATCAAAGCTGCCAGCAGAGATATTTATGATGTCCTGACAGGACTTGGAGTAATAGAGCCAGAAGAAAAAATGTGGACAAAGGCTGATATAATAAAAAAGTATTGTGTCAGTAAAACCACAGTTGAGAAGATGATGACTGAAGGAGTCTTACCCTTTTGTAAAGATGGGAATACCCAGCAGAGTCGAGTAAGATTCAGACCTGCTGATGTTAGAATAGCCTTTCAGGAATATAATAATTAACTACACACATACACACAATAATTATCGTGTCTGCAACGGCACAAGTATTTAACCCCTTAAACACCTTTTTAATTTATGGCACAAGACCTGAATCAAGAAGAAGTGCTTATCGCC
>CAMWUZ010000217.1 GCA_947177595.1 uncultured Porphyromonadaceae bacterium
GTAATATATACTCTGAATCTAAAGGCTCAACCGGCTGATGGCGGTACTGTTGCTATTTCCGGCAAAGACGGCTTGACTGCTCAATTTACAGAAAGCACAAATGTATCAGTTTCAGCAGTTCCCTCGCAAGGCTTCAATTTCAGCGGATGGTACTCTGAATCCGAAAAATTGTCGGACTCACCAGATTATTCATTCGAGATTACTGGAAACACTACTCTGACAGCTACTTTCTCAAAAGTGGAAGCCCCAACACGAATTATCACATTCAAATCAGCCGACTCAACGAAAGGAACTGTTAAAGTAGATGGTTTTGATACCCAAAGTAGCATTGAAACAAATCAAACAGTAGTGATTCGTGCTATTCCGACAGTACCTTATAACTCATTCTCACATTGGACTAAAAACGATGACAGAATCGAAAGCGGTGCTATTATTACATATTCCGATTCAGAGAACGCGGATTTTGTCGCATATTTCACAAGTGCATATCCTATAACTTTCGATATACCCGAAAACGGTACTCTGTCCATTTCTGACAATCAGCATAATCCTGTTGAATCCGGTGATAAGATATCAGAGAATACAATTTTAAATATATCAGTAAAACCAAACGACGGGTTTAGATTGAAGTCACTCCTTATTAATAATGTAAAACAAAATACTGACAAGACAGAATGGAAATATACAGTCACTGCTCCTACATCTGTCTCGGCTGAATTTGAAGTTAATATACCTTCACGTCAAATCAAATTCCGCTCTGCCGATGAGAGTAAGGGTTCTGTTACAATCGAAGGCTATACCGGTATAGCTCAGATAGAAACGGCTGAAACAGTTAATCTTAAAGCGGTGCCTGCAAGCGAAGATCATGAGTTCGACTACTGGACTTTAAACGGTGAGAAGATAGAAAATGGTGATGAAATAGAATATTCCGCTCCGGAAGCAGCAGATTTCATTGCCTATTTCAAAAGCTCATATAAAATATCTTTTGCGTCTCCGGCTAACGGCACATTAAGCGTAAAAGATTCAGAAGGAAATAATGTAACTTCCGGTGACAGGATTCCTGAAAATGACTACATCACAGTACAACTTACTCCGGATAAGGGCTATAAGGTCGCTTCGGTATATGTTAACGGAGTTGCTTTCACACACACTTCCGAGTCATTCAAATATACTGTAACGAAACCGACGACAATCAATGGAACTGTTTCAGCGGATATTCCAGGAACTTTTACTGTGTCTGTTATTTCATCGGATACCTCCATGGGAACAGCGTATATCGGCTCACCGTCAATAACCTCTGTTTCACTATCCTGGGATGAATCAGCAGAATTACACGCTGAACCGGCATCAGGGTGCAAATTTGAAGGCTGGAGATTAGTAAACACTTCAGGATTTCTATCTTCTGATCCTGTATATGTAGTACCCTACCCTGCCGGTGATGCTCATTTTGAAGCGGTATTCAATTATATAATTCAAACACCGCGAAAAGTCACGGTTATTTCCTCTAATTCCAATAAGGGTACGGTTAAAATCAAGGATGAAAGCACTACAAGCGTAACATCGCAGCGCTATCTCACATTGATCGCCACTCCTAATACAGAAAATGACTTTTTTGTTGACTGGACGGAGGAATCAGGAAAGGTATTATCAACAGATAGAGAGTTTATCTATGACAAAGAAGCTCCCGCTATAATCACAGCGAACTTCAAATCCAAATACACATTGGATTATACTGTTGAAGGAGAAGCAGCCAATACAATAATGACTATTATCGGTAATGACAGAGAACTCACATCCGGGGGAATAACACACTACTCATCATCTGTTGACGAAGGAACCCGGATTTCGCTCACGATAGAGGTTCCCGAGCACTATGAGGTGAGTGAACTGTATGTGAACAATACTGACGTAGCAGCTGAATATCACTCAAATGACTGCAAATATATTTTCGCTGTCAACAGCAATATCCGGATTAAGGCGATAATAGCACCTCAGCATCACTCTATTTCCATCAATGAACACGCTCATGGATCAATATCGGTTTATAAAGAACTTGATGTAAATGGTAACGGCTTGGGCTCAATGCTTTTCCATGGTGACAGGGCGAAATATGGTACCACCCTTTACATCTTCACAACTCCCCATGAATCGTATGAACTGGAGTCTGTTAGTATCAATGGAGAGAAAAAGAGTGCTAAAGACGGCAAAACTTATATAGAACATTATGTTGACAGCAATGTTGAAATCACTCCTAACTTTACTATAGTTACCGGGATTGAAACGATCAACAGGGATAATGTCGAAGACAAGATTAGGATGGTATTTGATCTTTCCGGAAAATATCTCGGCAACAGACTTCCAACAGCTCCCGGTATCTATATTATCAGAACCGACTCCACTACCTTGAAAATTAAAATCTGATTTTAAATAGTAACCATAAAAAAGTCCCGCAAAAAAAATTGCGGGATTTTTTTTATGGTTACACCTTATTTTTTCAGTCAACAATAGGCTTGTATTCTACAAATGCCTCAATAGCTTCATAGCTTGCAAGACCAAGGCTCTCATAAAGTTGTGCGGTGCCTCTGTTACGATCCTCAGCTCTCTGCCAGAACAGACGGTCATCATCACCAAGGAAGGGTGCGTTCTCCATCTGGCTCTGATGCTTGAGAATTGAATTACGTTTGAAGCGAAGTTCTTCCGGGCTGATAGGTACAGCCATTTCGATGTGGTCAATTTCCCATTCAGCCCAAGCGCCTCTATACATCCAGATTCGGCAATCTTTCATCCAGGGTTCGTTTCTAAGCTCATAGACGGCAGCGAGCACGGCATCAGTACAAACCTTGTGAGTGCCATGGGGATCTGCCAGGTCACCTGCCACAAAAATCTGGTGAGGTTTCACATCTTCAAGTAGCCTCTTAACTATATCAACATCTTTTTCACTGAGTTCCCCTTTCTTAATTGTACCTGTTTCATAGAACGGGAGACGCAGGAAGTGAATATTCTGAGGCTTGACTCCTATATAGTTGCAGGCAATTGTAGCCTCTGCCTGACGAATCATGGTCTTGATTTCACGGATGTCAGCAGTGTCCATATCCCCTGCCTTTTTGTTTTTCAAGAACTCATGAACTTCCGATGACAACTTCTTATACCCTTCTTCATTGAATCCAAACATGGGTGAGATCTTGTCCATCATTAGGAAGTAGCGAATCATATCCTCGTCACCAACCGCAATGTTCCCGGAAGTTTCGTATGCCACATGAACATCATGATGCTGGTCCACAAGACGCTTCAATGTACCGCCCATGGATATAACATCGTCATCCGGATGCGGGCTGAATACAATCACGCGCTTGGGATAGGGATTAGCTCTTTCCGGACGGTAAGTATCATCCGCATCGGGTTTCCCGCCAGGCCAACCGGTGATAGTGTGTTGCAGGTCATTGAATATCTTGATATTCACATTATAAGCCGAACCAAATAAGGCAAGGAGTTCGCCAAGACCCCAGTCATTGTAGTCTTTGTCTGTGAGTTTGAGAATAGGTTTACCTGTCATCTGGCATAGCCATACTATAGCGC
>CAMWUZ010000218.1 GCA_947177595.1 uncultured Porphyromonadaceae bacterium
CTACGCTGTTGTAGGACTATATTTCTATCCCAACAAGGTTGTTGATATAGCGCATAGCATCAAGCCATCCGCACGCGGCGAGCTTGAAATCACTACTGTCAATCAGGAGTTTCTGAAAGACGGTGAGCTGAAAGTGCAGACACTTCCCCGGGGTTTCGCGTGGCTTGATACCGGCACCCACGATTCTCTCGCAGAGGCATCGATATATGTCGAGGTACTTGAAAAGCGTCAGGGACTCAAAATAGCCTGTCTCGAAGGAATCGCATACCGCCAGGGATGGATTTCCGCTGAAAAGATGCGTGAACTTGCCCGACCGATGCTGAAAAATCAGTATGGCAAATATCTTATCAAAGTGGTTGATGAGATAGACAGAACCGGTTTACAAAATCTTGACTGAAATGAATGTAATAAAAACCGATATACCCGATGTGGTGATAATAGAGCCTCGCATTTTCACCGATTCAAGGGGATATTTTTTTGAAAGCTATTCAAAGCGTGAGTTTGACGCGAAAGTTCGTCCGGTTGACTTCGTTCAGGACAATGAGAGCTGTTCTACAAAAGGAGTGCTCAGAGGATTGCATTTCCAGCGTCCGCCATTCACTCAGTCAAAACTCGTCAGATGTGTGAAAGGAGCCGTACTGGATGTTGCCGTGGATATAAGAAGAAACTCACCCACTTTCGGCAAACACGTGGCGGTGGAGCTCACCGAAGATAATCACCTCGCGCTGTTTGTGCCCAGAGGATTTGCCCACGGCTTCGCTGTGCTGAGTGATGTAGCCGTGTTTCAATACAAATGTGATAACTTCTATCATCCTGAAGCCGACGGCGGCATCTCTATTCTTGATACATCGCTCGGCATAGACTGGAGAATGTCTCTCGACAGCGCGATTCTATCGGAAAAGGACAAGAATCACCCCATGCTTGCCGACTTTGATTCTCCCTTTGATATTAATATTGACCTTTATAAGAAATGAGAATACTCGTGACCGGCGGAAACGGTCAGCTCGGCACCTGCCTTAAAATCGCTGCCGAACATTCCGCAAACGAATACATATTTACCGGTGTTGACGATATCGACATCACGGATCCTCAGGCGGTTGACCTCGGAGTGAGCTGCAATAACTTCGATATCATCGTTAATTGCGCCGCATACACCAATGTTGACAAAGCCGAGGAACAGACCGAATTTGCCGAAAAGCTGAATGCCGAGGCTGTGGGATACCTTGCGGACGCGGCAAAGAAAAACGGCTGTACTCTGATTCATATCTCCACCGACTATGTATTCGGCGGTAATCAGGGCAATACTCCGCGAAATGAAACCGAACCGACCAATCCGACCGGAGTATATGGAGTCACAAAGCTGCATGGCGAGCAGAAAATCGCTGCAAGCGGATGCAAAGCTATAATAATACGCACAGCGTGGCTATACTCCGAGTTCGGCAAAAATTTCGTGAAAACGATGCTCAATCTCGCCGCAACCAAACCCGAGCTCAAGGTTGTGATTGACCAGACCGGAACCCCGACCTATGCCAGAGACCTCGCAAATGCTATTGTTGATATCATTGACAATGGCAGATATGAAGGAAACGAAGGTACTTATCACTACTCGGATGAGGGCGTTTGTTCCTGGTATGACTTTACCAAAGAGATTGCAGAGCTATCCGGACACACAAATTGCGTGATAGAACCCTGCAAATCAAACGAATTCCCCTCTCCGGTAAAACGCCCCTCCTATTCAGTGCTTGATAAAACCAAATTCAAGGACACTTTTCATCTGAAAATCCCCTACTGGAAAGATTCACTAAAAATCTGTATCAAAAATCTGCAAGAAAATGAAGCGTAACATCCTCATAACCGGTGGAGCCGGATTTATCGGCAGCCATGTTGTACGACTCTTTGTAAATAAATACCCGGAATACAATATCGTCAATCTTGACAAACTCACATACGCCGGCAACCTTGCAAACCTCAAGGATATCGAGAATAAGCCTAACTACACATTTATAAAGGCTGATATCGCGGACCTTGACGAAATGCGCCGCATAATCAAAGAGCATGAAATCACCGGAATTATCCATCTTGCGGCAGAAAGTCATGTGGATCGTTCCATCAAAGACCCGTTTACTTTCGCACGTACCAATGTGATGGGTACTCTCGCACTTCTTCAGGCGGCTAAAGAGTATTGGGAAAGTCTGCCTGAGAAATACGAAGGCAAACTTTTTTACCATATCTCTACTGATGAAGTTTACGGAGCGCTTGAGCTGACAGACCCCGAAGGCATCGAGTCACCGTTTACAACCACCGCTTCATCTTCTGAACATCATCTGGCATTCGGAACAGAATTTTTCCTTGAAACCACAAAATACAATCCTCACTCCCCATATTCCGCGTCAAAAGCGAGCTCAGACCACTTTGTAAGAGCCTATCATGACACATACGGAATGCCTACCTTAGTTACCAACTGCTCGAACAACTACGGTCCGTATCAGTTCCCCGAAAAACTAATTCCGCTATTCATCAACAACATATGCAACCGCAAGCCTCTGCCAGTATATGGTAAGGGAGAAAATGTCCGCGACTGGCTGTTTGTTGAAGACCATGCCCGCGCCATTGACCTTATTTTCCACAAAGGCAAAGTAGCCGACACATATAATATCGGAGGCTTCAACGAATGGAAAAATATCGACCTTATCAAGGTAATTATCAAGACAGTTGACCGTCTGCTCGGTAACCCTGAAGGGTACTCCGACGAACTGATAACTTACGTCACCGACCGTGCCGGACACGACCTTCGTTATGCAATAGATTCCCGAAAACTACAGAAAGAACTCGGTTGGGAACCCTCCCTACAGTTTGAGGAGGGAATTGAAAAAACCGTCCGCTGGTACCTTGACAATCAGGAATGGATGGACAACATCACTTCCGGCGACTACGAGCGCTACTACACAGAAATGTACCAAAACCGCTAATCCCCCCTATCCACCTAAACCAATTGGACCTATAAGTCTAATTAGACCAATAGCAATCTAAATTAATGATACGGTTAAGAAAAACTTGTTTATTCTTTCCCAAAGATTAATTTCAAAAGGTCTGTTTTTATATATAAGGATCACCGATCACACTGTTAGATAAAAAAATAGCTGCCTTACTTATAACGTAAGACAGCTATATTCTTGTACTAATGAATGTTACACCTTGTAAAATTCATTTGGACCATCTTCCTCATAATCGTAGATAATGAGTTTATTACCTTCTATAGAAAATCTATAAGTTTCTTCACCTTCACCATCGATTTTTATCGTGATGAATGAGTTAGAAAGAGTATAAGTTCCTTTAGCTTCGTATGAAGAAGGTTCTTTAGATTCAGAACTCCAGTCTTTTACCTCTAAAGTTCCATCTGATTTGAAGTTGTACTGGCAGTACCAGAATCCATCATCGGATTCTTTTAGAGATAATCTCCAAGTACCAACAATGCTATTACTTGCTGGTTTGTCGTCATCATCGCT
>CAMWUZ010000219.1 GCA_947177595.1 uncultured Porphyromonadaceae bacterium
GCTCTCGCACCGGTCAAATGCGCAGTAATGCCCCTCGTTAAGAAAGACGGACTTCCCGAAAAGGCACAGGAGATCGTCAACGACCTCAAATTTGACTTTGCCACAAGATATGATGAAAAAGATTCTATCGGCAAGCGTTACCGTCGTCAGGATGCTATCGGCACACCATTCTGTATCACTGTCGATCATCAGACACTTGAGGATTCTACCGTCACTCTCCGCGAACGTGACTCGATGGAGCAGACCCGCGTAAATATCGCCGACCTGCACAAACTCATCCACGATAAGGTGAGCCTCACTACCCTCCTCCGCAAACTTGCATAAACACAAATATATATAATGAAACTGATAAACAAAATCATATGCGGCATCGCTCTCGTTTTCGCCGCCTCGTCACTCACCGGTTGCAACTACAACTCGCTTGTTGAGCAGCAGCAGGCGGTTGACCAGTCCTGGGCTGAAGTTGAAAACCAGTATCAGCGCCGCGCCGACCTTATTCCCAATCTCGTGAGCACCGTAAAGGGTTATGCAGTCCACGAAAGCTCTACTTTTGAAAAGGTCACCCAGGCAAGAGCACAGGCTACTGCAATCAACATCAATGCCGAAGATCTCAATGAAGAGACACTCGCAAAATTTCAGAAAGCGCAGGGCGAACTCTCTCAGGCACTGAAATCACTCCTTGCTGTTTCGGAAGCATATCCCGACCTCAAGGCAAACGAGAACTTCAAGGACCTGCAGGTACAGCTTGAAGGCACTGAAAACCGTGTGACTACTGCACGCGGCAGATACACTCAGGCTGTAGCGCAGTATAATACCTCCATCAAAAAATTCCCCACCAACATATATGCCGGATGGTTTGGTTTCAAACCAAAGCCACAGTTCCAGGCTGAAGCAGGAGCATCATCCGCTCCGAAAGTGGAATTTTAAAAACACTTCAATCAGATGAAAAAAATATTTTTCTTAGCAATTATCTTTATCTCCACAATTGTTGCGGTATCATCCTGCTCAGATGACAGCACCTGGGATACATACAAGGAATGGAGGGAAACTAACGAACAGTTCTATCAGAATCAGAAGCTGCTCAAAAACTCTGACGGCACACAATATTATACTGAACTCCAACCCAACTGGTTTCCCAACTCAGGGGTGCTGATTCATTACTTTAATGACAGGGCACTCACCGAGGGTAACCTTGTACCCCTTGTATCAAGCACCGTTGATGTCAAATACAAAGGATGGCTTTGCAATGATGTAGCTTTCGACTCATCATACACAGCCACTGCCGACGGTGACAGCATTTTCAGAACGATGCCATCGCAAACGATTGTCGGCTGGCAGGTTGCCCTCACAAACATGGCGGTTGGTGACAGCGCAAGGGTGGTGATACCCTGGTCGCTTGCCTATGGCACCCAATCTACCGGAGCAATTCTGCCCTTCTCCAGTCTTGTTTTCGACATCAAGCTCGTTGATATTTACTCATACCAGACCCAGCAATAATCCTTATAAGGAAATATAGCCATAAAGCTAAAGCGATGAAAAATAAATTCACTGAATATAACCGGTTTAATCTCTCCGACATCAATAAAGAGGTACTTGACCGATGGAATAAACAAGGATTGTTTGAACAGAGCGTTAAAGAGCGCGAAGGCTGCCCCTCGTTTGTTTTTTACGAAGGTCCCCCTTCTGCAAACGGTATGCCGGGCATTCATCATGTGATGGCGAGAACAATCAAGGATATTTTCTGCCGCTACAAAACCATGAAGGGATTCCATGTTAAGCGCAAAGCTGGCTGGGATACTCATGGACTCCCTGTGGAACTCGGAGTGGAAAAAAGTCTCGGTATCACCAAGGAGGATATCGGACACAAGATTTCAGTGGATGAATACAACGCCGCTTGCCGTGCGGAGGTAATGAAATATACAAAGGAATGGGAAACGCTCACCAACTCTATGGGTTATTGGGTGGACATGACCGATCCTTATATCACATACGACAACAGGTATATCGAATCAGTGTGGTGGCTTCTTCGTCAGCTTTACGACAAGAACTACCTCTACAAAGGATATACTATACAGCCCTACTCTCCGGCTGCCGGTACAGGACTGAGCACACACGAACTTAATCAGCCTGGATGCTACCGTGATGTGAAGGACACCACTTGTATCGCGCAATTCCCGGTCACTTCACCCACACCCGATATGACCGGCTGGGGAAATCCATACTTCCTCGCATGGACCACTACCCCTTGGACCCTCCCCAGCAATACAGCCCTTGCTGTCGGTCCAGCTATTGATTACGTTATCGCGCGAACCTACAATCCCTATACTGGAGAACCTGTGACCGTCGTACTGGCGGAGGCGCTTGTATCCTCTGTGCTCGGCGCTAAGGGCGCCGAACTGCCCCTTGACTCTTATAATAAAGGTGACAAAACCATTCCATACTCTATCGTGGCAAAAGTCAAGGGCGAAGACCTCGTAGGTATTACATACCGTCAGCTCATCCCTTGGGTAAATCCTGGTGAAGGAGCTTTCCGTGTGATTCCAGGTGACTACGTTACCACAGCCGACGGCACCGGAATCGTGCATATCGCGGGTACTTTTGGTGCCGATGACCTTCGTGTTTCACGTCAGAACGGCATCCCGCCGCTACATCTCACCGACAAGGACGGCAATATACGCCCGATGGTTGACCTTACCGGCAAATTTTACCTCATCAGCGATCTCGACCCCAAATTTGTAGAGATAATGGTCGATGTTGAGGCTTATACCCCTTGGCAGGGTAAATTTGTAAAGAACGCATATAACCCTGAGGCTACTCCTGAAACCGAATCTCTTGACATCGAAATCTGCATGATGCTCAAGCAGCAGGGACTCGTATTCAAGATAGAGAAACATACCCACAGCTATCCCCATTGCTGGCGCACAGACAAGCCTGTGCTCTACTACCCTCTGGACAGTTGGTTTATCCGCACGACTGCTGCACGCGAGAAGCTCATGGATCTCAACACTCAGATAAAGTGGAAACCCCAGAGCACCGGCACAGGGCGATTCGGCAAGTGGCTTGAGAATCTTCAGGACTGGAACCTGTCACGTAGCAGATACTGGGGTACTCCATTACCTATCTGGAGAACAGAAGATGCGTCCGAAGAAATCTGTATTGACTCGGTTGAAACGCTCTTCAACGAAATAGACAAATCTGTTGCCGCCGGGGTGATGAAAAGTAATCCTTATCGTGACAAAGGTTTCGTGCCGGGCGATTATTCAAAGGAAAATTACGAGAAAATTGACCTTCACCGCCCCTACGTCGATGATATTGTCCTCGTTTCAAAATCAGGGAAACCGATGAAACGCGAAACAGACCTCATCGATGTGTGGTTTGACAGCGGCTCAATGCCATACGCCCAGATTCACTACCCCTTTGAAAACAAAGAGGCATTTGACAATGGCGAGCTTTTCCCTGCCGATTTCATTGCCGAAGGTGTGGACCAGACACGTGGATGGTTC
>CAMWUZ010000220.1 GCA_947177595.1 uncultured Porphyromonadaceae bacterium
ATATTGAGCGGAACAGGAGAGGACTGTGCTGCACTTCTTAGTTCGGCAACAAATTTTTTAGCGAATGATGCCTCCGGGTTTATGATGGCGAGCAGGGTTGTGGATGCAAATGGGTCACCTTTTAGCCGCGAGAATCTTTTGCCGGTAGGGGTTTGAACGGAAAATCCGGGTAACGGTCTGTTTTTCAGATTTTGAAGCGAGAAGCTGCTTCGCCGCATCAGAGTGAATGGTTCGGGATAAAGCGAAATCAGTTTTTCTTCGTTCAATTCTGTGATTGCCGGAGATGATTCGGGCGTGGCAAATTCAATGTCAATTGTCTGCTCGCTGATAGATCCGGGGCTGTTTTCTATATGAATGTGGGGTGGAAAGAGAGTGGTGGGATCGAGGAGATATTCGCTTTCTGAGCCTGTAGAACCGTTGACCGATGAGATGGCTGTGATTGCGGCGAACTGTTGTCCTCTCACTAATGTGTCCGGTATGAAAGTCACTGTGCAGTTTGGGTCACTGAGCATTTTCTCCAGATTGTCGGCTATGCTGACAGGGAGAAGGTTGGCAAACTGGGCTGACTGCTGTACTCCTGTTGCATTTATCGCCCCATATTTTGCGGGACAGAATGGCACGGAGTCATTGCTCGCGTGATATTCCTGAATTTTTTCGCCGGAAAATCTATAGTGGTTGCCGTTGAAATATGCCGAGAAACCCGTTCTCGGGTTCTCGCTGTCTAATTTCCAGTCAATGAGGTATGAACATGGAAAGAGGGCCGTGTCTTGCGTTGGTAGAGAGGTAAGTGTGATAGAATAGACAATATCTTCTGCGAGTTGTGGCATTGATACGGTAAACTTAGCGGGAATCTCCACTAAAGTTTTGGTTCTTAGAGTGTCTATGACAGACGCTACCCCCCGGGCATATGAGCCCGGAGGGACAAACGCGGCAATAATAAGCAGTAATAAATTTCTGATCCCTTTCATAAACAGCAGTTGGTTGAAAGTATAACGGTAAATGTCTTAGAATTGTTTATGATTTATGTAACTTTGTGCTGTTAATTGATGAGTGTTATGGCAAGGAGAAGACGTAAGCAGTTGAGTCGCAATATGTCCGGAATTATAGCCGGTGTGGTTATAGCCGTTATGGTTATCCAGTGTGCTGTCGATGCAAGGGAGCTTGAGAATAATACCGGATATAAAGGTACTGTTATTCCAGGTGCGGAACTTATGGAGGTGAAGTGCAATCCCAGGCAACTTAATAATGTTGTAGATTATAAGGGGTTCCTTGTGGGCTTCAACCCTCAGATGCACGTGCCAAACTGGGTGTCGTGGGAGCTGACAGCCGAGGAGACGAAAGGTGCTACTCCGAGGTACAATAAGTTTTCATCTGATCCGAATGTGGAGGGGAGTGCCGAGAGATGGGATTATAATTATTCCGGCTACGACCGCGGTCACATGGCTCCAGCCGGAGATATGAAGTGGAGTGAGGAAGTGATGAAAAATACTTTTTATATGACTAATATTTGTCCACAGGCTAATTCGCTTAACACCGGCACATGGAAGCGGCTGGAGGAGAAGTGCCGACAGTGGGCTCAGGCAGACAGCAGTATAATAATTGTGTGCGGACCGGTGCTGACGGATAAGATAACGGAGTTTATTGGTGATAGCAGGGTTGCTGTGCCGGAGAGGTTTTTCAAAGTTATATATGCCCCTCGTTCCAATAGAGGTATAGGTTTTGTGATGCCCAACGGCAGTGTGACGGGCGGATTGCAGAAAGCGGCGATGAGTATCGACGAGGTGGAAGAAATTACCGGTCATGATTTCTTTAGTGCGTTGCCTGATAGCATCGAGGCAATTGTGGAAACTCAGAATGATTTTCATTACTGGACTACTCTTAAATAATAAGTATGGAAGTGGTGATGTCTGACAAGCCGATTTGCGCGGTTTCTACCCCTCCGGGAGTTGGTGGTATTGCTGTTGTGCGAATAAGTGGAGCGGAGGCGATAGAGGTTGTTGACAAGATATGGCGTGGAAAGTCTTTACTGACAGGAGAAAGCCATACGGCTCACTATGGCGATATACTTGATGCCGCCGGTGGAATTCTTGACAGCGGGGTAGCGACAATATTCCGTGCCCCACGGTCATACACCGGTGAAAATACTGTTGAACTGAGTATTCATGGTTCAAGATACATTCAACAGCAGCTGATCAATACTTTGGTGAATGTGGGCTGTAGAGTTGCCGAACCGGGGGAGTTTACAAAGAGAGCTTTTGCAAACGGCAATCTTGACTTGGCTTCTGCTGAAGCGGTTGCCGATATGATTGCATCTGAATCAAAGGCAGCTCACGCAATAGCAGTGAGGCAAATGAAGGGTGATTATTCCAAGCGCCTTGAAGAGTTGCGCTCTAAGTTGTTGGATCTCGCATCATTGCTTGAGCTTGAGCTGGATTTCTCGGAAGAGGATGTTGAATTTGCATCGCGAAAGGTGCTTCTGGATACAGCGTGTCAGGTTAAGGATACAGTGAGTACCCTCGTTGATTCATTTAAAAAGGGTAGTGCGATAAAAAATGGTGTGCCGGTCGCGATTGTAGGTGATCCTAACGCTGGAAAATCAACGCTGTTGAATGCTCTTATTGCGGAAGAGAGGGCGCTTGTAAGCCCCATCAGCGGAACTACTCGCGACACGATTGAAGAGACTATTGATATTGACGGTATCAGATTTCGTCTCATCGACACTGCGGGGCTTAGAGAAACTGATGATACAATAGAGCGTCTCGGTATAGAAAGAGCAAAAGAGAAGATAGCAGGTGCGGCAACGGTAATATGGCTGGTTGATGGTGAAAAACTCTCGGGAGCTAATCAAGGATATATAGATCAGTTGCTACGGCAGAAGGAGGATATAAAATATTCGATGCACCCTGAGAGCAAATTGATAGGTGTTGTAAACAAAATAGAGTTATTCACCGGGGAAATTCCCGATGTGTTGCAGATTGACTGTGAGATATCAGCTAAAGAACATAATGGAATAGAGGAACTGAAAAATGCTTTGGTAGAGGAGGCGCGTAAAGGTGTCCCCGAAGAGACCGCCTTGGTGGTGACGAATGCGCGACACTACGAATCGCTTCTTATGGCGGCGGAATCACTGCAGGCGGTGATTGAAGGATTGCAAAGCGGTATATCGGGGGACTTTATCGCCCAAGACCTGCGCCAAGTCAACCACCATCTTGGTGCCATTACCGGTGCCATCACCACAACCGAAATTCTCTCAACCGTATTCTCCCGCTTCTGCATCGGCAAATAACCATGTGATTAGAAACGATTACAATTTAGCATAATATTTTAGTATGGCACTCTTTACGGGGTGCCATTTTTGTTGCCACACTAACCGATTTTATCGGTTTCTGCTCGATTTTACGCCCATTTTTGTATCCCGATTGTATCTCGTCTGCAATCGGGATATACACGGAGAGATAAGTGATGGACGATTTACACGTCAATACACGTCAGTACACGCCCA
>CAMWUZ010000221.1 GCA_947177595.1 uncultured Porphyromonadaceae bacterium
GTCGATGACGGAATAATACCGCTTAAAAAATATAATCAGCCCACGGAAGTGGCTTCCGAACTGAAAACTATGATAGATATGGCTCTCGCCGATGGCTACCTGTCGGATGAAGAGCGGAAAATAATACTTAATGAGGCTGCTAAACTGGGAGTGAATCTTCCGGTCTTTGAAAATGGGCTCAACGCGATTTTCATGACAGGACGAATCAAGTCCGTCATTGATAGCAAGTATCCTACCACCATTACCAAACGTCTTGTCAAGTCAGAAGATATAGCGGACGGCAAAGTTGTAGAGACATACGAGGAAATCACGACAGCATTCCGACCAAACACAAACCGCGGTAAGGAAAATGAGCTTATCAAAACCACTACAAAGAAGATTATCAAGGTAACACGAAAAAAGGAGATGATTGAAGACATCATCGATTTCCTTTGCAGCGTGGACTATACCATGGTACTTACCGCTCTCTCAGTCGTGACTGTCTTCAGCCCGGTAGTAGGAGGAGCAGCCATATCGTTGGTTTCTACACTTAAAGGCGGTGTTGATAGGTTCAATCAATCCGGCCAGAAGAAAGAGCCGAAACTATTTTTCGAAGTCGTTTTCAGCGAAGTCTCTGATAAAGGTGTCGCACTCCTTCCGAATGTACAGAATTATCTTGGAGAGAACGGAGGAAAACTTGTATCAGGGCTCATAACTGCACAGAAAGCTTATAACGCATACAAAGGAAAATGAAAATACCCGGACTCTCGTTCTCGCTCAGCCGCGCGCTGGGCATCACCGCTGCGAAGCAGAAATTTGCACGCACCACAGGCATTCCGACTTCACGCGCCGGACTTGAGCGTAAGGTTGGTGCACTGATTCTCGGTGCGATTCTCCCCACTGGCAAGAAGAAAAGAAAACGCCGCAGATGAGCCGCCGCATTGACCGCTTCAAGGGGCAGCTCGCCCGAGCCCTCGACGACAATCTCCACACACGCCAGTGGCACAACATTGTCGACTGGCTCATCATAGCCATGATTCTTATCAGCACGGCTGAGATTTTCCTGTCCACACTCGATCTCGCCCCCGAGGTGAGGCGTATCCTTTGGATTGTTGACATCGTGTGCCTTGTCTTCTTCCTCATAGAGGTGACGGCGAGAATATGGGTGGCTCCTCTTGTTGACCCGAAATACTCGGGATGGAAAGGACGGTTGAAATACTGCTTCTCGTTCCATGGGTTTGTCGACGTGATATCCACCTACCCCTTCTTCCTCGGATTTTTCCTGCCGCTTCCATTTCAGACGCTGCGACTGCTCAGACTCACAAGAGTGATGCGCGTGATGCGCCTGTCGCGCTACTCCAGAGGATTCTCGCTCTTCACCAACGCCATGCGCGAGAAGCGCCATGAGCTGCTTGTGTCGCTCCAGTTTCTGGTTATCATCACCATCATACTGAGCTTCCTGCTCTACTTTTTCGAGCACGATGCGCAGCCCGAGGTCTACGACAGCGGTTTTGCATCGGTCATGTGGTCGTTCGCTCAATATATCGGCGACCCAGGTGGTTTTGCCGATACGCCCCCGGTCACATTCTGGGGCAGAGCCATAGCCTGCATAGTCGGTGTGCTCGGCATTGCAATAGTAGCCGTGCCGGCCGGTATCATAGGAGCCGGATTTACCGATGCCCTGGAGCAGGACCGCCACAAAGCCGACATCAAAGACAATCTCGCCAAGATTCATGCCGTGTTCGAGCGCAAGCTCGACCGTCCTACAGGCTATCAGATTGTTCTCCCCTTCCGCACGGTCATCGACATTCAGGCCCGCATGAACCTCACCCAGCCCGACATCGTGGAGGCAGTAGGCACTGACCCATCGCTGCGCCTCATCAATCTCGCATCCACAATACCGATGCGTCTCAATCCGGTCGACCGTCTGGCGGTGGAGCATGTGCACATCAACCGCTCCTACGGATGCTGCATAGACCGGGGTTCATCCGTTACCATCATATCACCCAGCGGAGTCATCGATCCCTGCACGAGCATATTCTTCTACTATGTGGCGATGATAGGCGGATTCAACTGGATAAGCCGCGAAGTGGGCGAGAGAGCTCCTTACCGGTCATGGTATGTGATACCCCCCGGAGAGAAGGAACCGCACCTGCTGGAGTATATAGCCGATCACACCCGGCTGCTCGACCGTCCCGATGCCTGGTGTGTGATATGCAACATATCTTCCGGCGCTCTCGAACCGGAATACGACACGCAGATCCATGTGAGCCTCGGAGGGCCTAAAGGCGACACGGAGCTAAAGGAGCACCCGCTTGTGGCTGACCTGACTACCTTCAGCCGGTTCTACGACATGCTTTCAGCCGAAATGCTGGCCAAATTTGGTTATCACACCGACCTCCAGAAATATCACAACGGCAGCCCTAATCTGCTTGTGCGGAAGATTCCATTGTGCCGCCCGGCAGATTTCATGGTGCTCCGCATAGAGTGGCACGCCACACTCTGGGCTGAGACCCGCATGGTGTTTGCCCGCGAGCTCGCACGAGTCATCTCTCTTTCTCTTGCGGGCAAGGAGCCTCAGGAAGTCGCGCAAATGAAAATCAAAGATATCGGATTCAGCGGCTATCCTGCCTGAAGAAACAGCAATGGTTGCAAAGATAGAAAAATAGTAAATTTAATTTGTGTTAAAAACAGTTTCGAGCGATTGTATTATGCAAAAAATAATCTAAATTTGCACCGAACAAATGGATAGACAACAATTCATCCCCAATAGTTTACATACTGCACAATCCAACAGCACCTACATAAGAGAAAATAGAACTTCATGGGCATAAGGGTGCTGTTAGAAAGATTTTCAACCCTGTAAAAAAAGCTCTGGGTCCGTCGTGAGACGGGCCCTTTGTTATTTTACAGTGTGATAGTGTGTGTCCATTCCAAGAACCGGTCCGACAATAAAGAACCGCGCCACGGAAGCAGAGTAATCTTCCTTGGCGCGGTCGGTCTGGTATGCCGTGATTATTTCATATCGGTATATGACACCTTATCCATATCGCCATAGTCAAGGTTTTCACCTCCCATCCCCCAGATAAACATATAGTTCGATGTGCCGGCAGCAGCATGGATAGACCATTCGGGCGACATGATGGCCTGCTCGTTGTGGAGCCACACGAGGCGCTCCTGCTGAGGTTCGCCCATAAGATGGCAGATAGCATTGCCTTCCGGCACATTGAAATAGAAGTATGCCTCCACGCGACGGTCGTGAGTGTGGGCAGGCATAGTGTTCCAGACCGAACCGGGCTTTAATTCAGTCAGCCCCATCTGAAGCTGGCAGGGTCCCTCTTCAAGCACGTTGGCCACTATAAGCTGATTGATCACTCGGTCGTTGCTGTCTTCCATAAGACCGCCCCCGAAACTCTAGGACATGAGCCACCCAAATCGGCCGACGAAACTGATGAGCTGAGTCTTGTAACACTAATCGGCAGCAGTGGAGGTGATATAGTACCCGG
>CAMWUZ010000222.1 GCA_947177595.1 uncultured Porphyromonadaceae bacterium
ATATTACCGAAAGCGCAATGCGCGGCGAGATAGATTTCCGTGAGAGCTTCAAGCAAAGAGTCGCACTACTAAAAGGACTTGATGAGAGCGTGATGAGGGAGATTGCCGAGAATCTGCCTATAACCGAGGGTGTTGACCGAATGATGGCTGCACTCAAGCGCACAGGTTACAAAACGGCGATTCTTTCAGGCGGATTCACATATTTCGGCAACTATCTTAAGCAAAAATTCGGCTTTGACTATGTGTATGCCAATGAGCTTGAAATAGTTGACGGAAAACTCACCGGAAACTATGTAGGAGACATTGTTGACGGACGACGCAAAGCAGAATTGCTTCGATTGCTCGCGCAGGTTGAGAACGTAAATATTCAGCAGACCATAGCAGTGGGTGACGGAGCGAATGACCTTCCAATGCTTGCCACAGCCGGACTCGGAATCGCATTCCACGCCAAGCCAAAAGTAAAAGCCACAGCCGACCAGGCTCTATCAACTATCGGACTCGACGGTATCCTCTACTTTATCGGATTTAAAGACACCCAGATTTCCGACCGATCCTAAGAAACCTCGCCAACTTACAGCTTGTAACCTACACAACCTGTAAAATTCAGATTGTGTACACTCGGATTCACTATACCGTCAGGGGTATAGGCAACATTTCTCATACCGATCTGAAACCTCATGCCTATATAGAAGTGGCTGCCGAACTGAATCGCGGTTGCAAGATGCAGACCCAAATCCGATCTACGGTATGAATTAATAAATGTGGCACTGTTTTTAAAATACTTCGTGCTTGTTTCAACCGTACTACCCATGAGCTGCCCGAGATTGTTGACATACGAGCGGTAGATATTCTGCTTCTGTCTGCCCGACAATCCGTAAGCATAATAAATACCCGCATCAATATTCCAGCGCAAACCAGGCAAAACGTTGAAGCGAAACGACATGAACAGCGGTATATTCACATATGAATAGCGGTTTTTTATAAAAATATTGCTCATGGACACCGCCTCGGTGTTGCTGACCGCCATATTCAACTTATTGCGGGCAAAAAGCAGGTTTAGCTCAGTGCCGAACCCAAGCCATTCCCTCAGCCCGAACACAACTCCAACTCCACCTCCGAATCCGGTACCGTTGTCACCGTTCACATCAGTGATTTCACGAAATTTGCTGTCATAATTCTGAATGATTCCGGTTGTACCGCCAAAAAGGTGCACATCCACCTCCACAAACTTCTTTGCAGGAGCATAACTGATAAACTGAGCGGATGCAGTTGCAGGAACTGAGGCGATAATAAGCCCGATTACCAACCTTATTATATACTTTTTCATTTCGTTTACTATCTTTTCCGCAAAATTACGACTCTCCCGCCACCTGTGCAACTCCACACCCAACTTCTACCTGACAATTATTCAAGCATTTTAACCGAGTCTCCTTTCCATATATATTTATATTATGGAGTGAGAATTACTATTTATTTTAATTTTTTCAGTGATGAAAGAATAGGGTTGCTGAAAAATTATTATCTTTGCGTGCAGTAAATTTCAAGACAATCCAATTATGTCGTTTATTGCAGATAGAGTAAAAATGGACGGGTTGACATTTGATGATGTCCTTCTTATTCCCGCCTATTCGGAAGTATTGCCCCGCGAGGTCAATCTTAAAACCAAGTTTTCACGAAACATAGAATTGAATGTGCCAATTGTCTCTGCGGCAATGGACACCGTTACCGAGGCACAGCTTGCCATCGCGATTGCGCGCGAAGGCGGTATCGGTGTGATTCATAAGAATATGAGTATAGCCGAGCAAGCTCGTCAGGTTCACGCCGTAAAGAGAGCTGAAAACGGCATGATTTACGATCCCGTGACTATCAAGCGCGGCAGCACTGTTGCGGATGCTCTCGCCATGATGGAAGAATATCACATCGGCGGTATTCCTGTTGTAGATGATGACCGCAAGCTCGTAGGAATCGTGACCAACCGTGACCTCCGTTTTGAAAAGAATCCGAAGCGTCTCATCGACGAGGTGATGACAACCGAAAATCTCGTCACCACCCAGCAGAGCACAAACCTTGAGGAAGCAGCTCAGATTCTTCAGGAGCACAAGATTGAAAAGCTCCCCGTTGTGGACAATAACGGTTGTCTCGTAGGTCTCGTCACCTATAAGGATATTACCAAAGCGAAAGACAAACCCAATGCCTGCAAAGACAGCCGCGGCCGTCTCAGAGTTGCCGCCGGTGTAGGCGTTACCGCCGACAGCATGGAGCGTGTTGACGCTCTGGTTGAAGCAGGAGTGGATGCAATTGTGATCGACACAGCGCATGGACACAGCAAAGGTGTTATCGGTGTGCTCCGCGCAGTAAAAGAGAAATACCCTCAGATTGATGTAGTGGTAGGAAATATCGCTACAGGCGATGCCGCAAAATATCTTGTAGAGAATGGTGCCGACGGTGTTAAAGTCGGTATCGGTCCCGGTTCGATCTGCACAACCCGTGTGATTGCGGGTGTGGGAGTGCCCCAGCTCAGCGCCGTTTACGATGTTGCAAAAGCACTCGAAGGCACCGGAGTGCCTCTCATTGCCGATGGCGGCATCCGCTATTCCGGCGACATCGTAAAAGCACTCGCAGCCGGAGCCTATTGTGTGATGCTCGGCGGAATGCTTGCCGGAGTGGAAGAGAGCCCGGGCGATACAATTATATATAATGGCAGAAAATACAAGGCTTATCGCGGAATGGGCTCACTCGAAGCTATGGAAAAAGGATCTAAGGACCGCTATTTCCAGGCAGGCGAGAGCGATGTGAAGAAGCTCGTGCCGGAAGGTATTGCTGCGCGTGTGCCTTTCAAAGGTTCACTCTATGAAGTGACATATCAGATGCTCGGCGGATTGAGAGCCGGCATGGGATATTGCGGCGCAGCAAATATCAACCAGCTCCACAAAGCCAAATTCACCAGAATCACCAATGCAGGCGTGGCTGAGAGTCACCCGCATGATGTAGCAATAACAAGCGAAGCACCCAACTACAGTGCATCGCATCAGTAAGCTCGCGGCTTTTGCCGCAGTGCTTGTACTGCTTCTTACCTCAGCCACACCCGACAACCGTAGCCGGGTGCTGATGAGAGTAGGAGGCAGTGCCGCTACTATTGAGGATTTTAAGCTACTGTTTGGAGTACATGTACCACCGACAGACACAGCACTTTCACTTCTGGCTATCCACCTGCGCAAACTGGAGGATGCCAGAAACACATTAGGCGAGGGTGTCTCGGAGGATACATTCATGCTCGGAAGATTAGTTGAATGGGGACAGGCGGTGTATGACATCACAGAATTGCGCACCACTCTCCGGGCAGAAGCGGATTCTGACGCACAGAGGAGTTTCTTCAGCTCTCACCCTCAGCTTTTCAGGTGGAAAGAGCCCCATTTCATAGGTTCGGTTGTACTGACAACTGCTCCGAGAAAGGCACAGGCGACAGCAGACTCCCTGAG
>CAMWUZ010000223.1 GCA_947177595.1 uncultured Porphyromonadaceae bacterium
CTTGAAGTTTGAATCGTAGAGGGGATTGGAGATGTCGTACAGAGCAATAGGTTAGAATGGTATGTCGTCTTGCTTAGAGTTGGGTTGTGGTTGTGGTTGCGGTGCCGGTTGCTGCGGTGCTGTAGCGGGAGCAGGTGCCGGTGCGGGTGCGGTAGCCGGGATGAGTGGGGCATGAGCCGGTCTCACCGATGTGACGTTTATATCGGTGATTATTTTCTCTTTGTTCTGTTCATCACGATAGCGGCGACCGCGGAGGTAGAAATCCACGGTTACGATCTGTCCGACGGCGATATTGTCAAGCTGTGAACACCGGTCGTTGGTGAGTGATAGCTGTGGGGTATTCTCGGTGTCGATCGTAGGCTCACCGGTGTCGCGGTCAAATGACTGCACGGCGATAACGAAATCACGTTTGGTGAAAGCGTTACCGCTCTTGGCGGTGAGCTGCTGTGTGGGGTAGATGTAGAGGACTTTGCCTGTCAGTTTAGCCATATTTATAAAACTTTGATGGTTAGTGATTCCTTTACTTGTGAGAGCTTGGCGCACTCCTGATATACTTTGGGGTATTTCTCTTTCAGCAGTGCTGAATCAATGCTTATGCGGGTTGAAGCTGCTTTTACCGATAATGATAATTGCTCACACTTCCATGACTGAATGCCCGCGGTTTTCATAAGGGCGAGTAGTCCGGCTTGAAGCTCCGCTTTTTTAGCCTCAAGAGCTTTCAGTTCACGATCAAGTCTTATGACTTCCGAGATGACCTGTTCCTTGATGGTTAGGGATTGGGTAGTGGTGAGAGTTGGTGGCGGGATAAACTGCTCACCTCGCTTGTCAGCCTCAATGAGAGCCTTGACTGTTTCAGCATCTATGCGCGGTACTTCCTTGAGCATCGGAGAGCCATATTGCGGCTTGGGAAGCCATAGCGCATAGAGTTTGCGCACCTTTATGCCCGGGTTCTGCAACTCGAACAGATAGGCATATATGGAGAGCTGCCACATCAGATAATCGTCATCAAGTTTGGAGGTGGTTTTTGTATCGGTGATGTCAACGTATGTTTCGCTGTCGCCCTCAAACACGATGTCAATGCTTGATGCGATATAATCATTATCGCTCACCAGATATTCATTTGCGAGAGTGGAGAGACCGTGCTGCGCTTTCAGTTCGCGATAGACCTTCACAATTGTGTCATCGTCACTACCTCCGAAAGTGTCACTAAGCTCTATTCGTTCATGTACGTTAGAGCCATATTCGGCAGCTTTTGCAAGTACATCATCCGGTATGCCTGAATATTTATCGGCGAACAGCTGACGGCTGAGCAGCGAGGTTACGCCGCTCAACTCTTTGCCGTCAAGCGTGTAGGTGTGGTTGAGTTCATCAAACAGCACCGGGGATTTTGTAAGATTCATAACACTTCTTTTTTGCGTGCGCTCATGTGGCGTGTGAATGTCGGGTCTTTGTGGAGGTCAGAGTATCTGTTCCAAACATCCATAAGCGAAGCCTTGTTATTGGCTGATGCGATAGCTTTCAGCGCGGCAGTGAGAGCGTCCGGGGTACTTGCGGATGCTGTCGCGGCTTTACTTTTCTGCTGTTGCTTGGGGCGCTCGTCCGCGTCCGGGTCTCTGGCATCGTCGATGCAGAAGAGCCCGTTGAGCGCATATTTACGGGCGTAGGAGCTTGTAGCTCCGGTGAGTTGCGCCCCGTCCATACCTTTTTTACTTTCGTCCTCTCTGGCGAATGCGCTCACCGATACTGTCTCTTTGCCATCTGAGATAGATGCGGTGGCTTTTACATAGAATCGGTCTTGGATAAAGATAATGTCATCGCTGAGGGTGAGCTGGCATCCGTTCTCTTTGAGGAGTGGTTTCACCGCTTCGAGGATGCTCTCTGCCGAGCGATAGTTATACTTGCCGAAAGAGTTGTAGAGATTCTTCGGCGCGTTCAGCTCTGATTGGATTTTGATTAATGCTTCCATATATTTAGTGCTTTTTATGTTTGGTGGGTGCGCGAGGATTCGAACCTCCTTAACCTTAAATCAATACTATCAGAAAATGTCCCGCAGCCGTCTGCGGATTTTCGCACCCTTGAATAAAGATCCGCCTATGCTCACGCACGGGCGGGTTGATTCGCAAATAAATAATTATTACACAATAAAATGGTATTTAGCCTATGTTGTCTGATTTGGTGCCGCCGGGCGGAGTCGAACCGACCCGGGACTGAAGGAAGGGATTAAACCTGCAGCTGCTCACCGGTTGAGCTACGGCGGCGAGAAGCCCTGCCTATCTTCACAGACGGGCAGGGGATAATCTATTAATCAATAATGCAATGGAAAAGTATATAAGGCGCAAGCGGAGGGAGTCGAACCCTCATGCGTGGCAGGTTACCGATAGCCACATATCAGTATTTTCAATATCGGCATCCCCTACGGCTCCAAATCGCAGGCTTCGCTTGCGGTTGCGATACATATCTTCACAGACGGTATCGCTCATCTAATTACAATTATAATATGGTCTTAACCAGATAAAAGAAAAACTTGTATGGTACCCGCAGCCGGATTCAAACCGGCGACCTTTGGAGGGGTAGTCCAACGCTCTGTCAACTGAGCTATGCGGGTTGCGGAGGGTGTCCGCGGATTTATGTAGGTGGGAAACTCTACAAAGGGGTGGTTTGCCTTATAGCGAGAATGCCGTCACTTGCGTCACACTCTCTCGGCGTTCTAAGGGGTTAGTCACTGTGCGCTTATTTCTGCTCTTGGCTGTGCGCTTTCAGCCTCAGTGCTTTTCTGCTCTCGGTCGCACACCTCACTCAGCGGCACCTCGCGACAAGTCAGCTTGTGCCCTGAGAATATTTTCCAGAATGTCAATGTGCTATTTTGTTGGTGACCCACCCGGCTATCACCCCGGATGAGTGCCGGCATTAACCCGCCGCGGGTGTTTGGTTCGCTTTGGCGTCCTGCTGGCGCAGGGCTGTCAGTGCGCCGGGGTATTTGGCGAGTGCTTCGGAGAGTTTGTTCACCTCAGAGAAGTAGAAGTTGCGCTCTCTTACCACTCTGTCAAGGGTTAGCTGCAGCTGTGCTATCATCGTGTTACAGCCGCTTATCTGTGCTTTGGCTGCTTTGAGTTCTTGGCGGAGGTCACTCATGGCGTTTGTTTTTGAATTGGATATATTCTTTTCTGGCGATGTTGAAGATGAAGCATCCGCAAGCTGAACAGGCTGTCATTGCTATGCTCATGGCGGTGTGTCTGCCGATGAATCCCCTCACTGCCTGAAACGCGAAGTAGAGGGCTATGAGCAAGCCAAAGGCTACGTTGGCTATCTTGTAGGTGTAGGTGAGGTATTTCATATCAGTTGTGAGCATTTGTCCTGTAGGGTTAAAAGGTATTCGTTGGCGAACTCGGGGCGAACCTCTACCGGTATGTCCTGCCCTTCTTCATCAAGGAAGATAAAGTCGTAGTTTTCGAGATTGAGATCTGCGTGGCAG
>CAMWUZ010000224.1 GCA_947177595.1 uncultured Porphyromonadaceae bacterium
GCTCAGATCCTTGTCTCCGAAAGCATAGTCGCCGGTTACGCGCAGTGCGTTTCCGCTCTCATCGGTGATGAACAGGAGCTGCTGATAGTCCTTGCCGGGAGCGGCGGCGTTTGTGCTGTTGTAAGCTCCACGAACCCAGAGCTTGCCGGTGAGCTTCACCATATTGCCTTCCGGGATATCGGCGAGTGTCTCGGGTTGGATATCCTCAAGCTCGGTGTGGTCGATATGGGAGAAGTCTAAATAGGAGTAAGGGGCTTCGTAGAGATTGTTTAGGTATTCGCGAACAAATAAGCGACCCTTTCCAGAAACCTTCAAGCCATTTTCAGGAACCCGCAACCATGCGTTGTCGTCCGGACTCTGTTGCCATGTGTCAAACAGCTGATACTCGAGATCGCCGTGAACACTCTGACCCTCGACATCTCCGGCTGTGAATTTGAGGGGGAGATCGGGAGAGATATATCCGACAATATCTCCCGGCAGAGTGATTGTGGGGGAATTATCCGTAATTTCAATTATCGGTCTAGCCATAGATGGCGCATCCTCATCGTCATTTTTCCTCACCAGACGGATTACCTCGTAGCCACCATCGTTGGTGTCATACATTGTACCCCCCCAGTCAGTGGCATATGAGTATGCAAAAATCAGGTTTCTCGTGCCGTTTGTGGGTTTATCCGCAGGCGTACCGTTAATAATTTGTATAGGGGTCACATATATATCTGAGGACTGTGTCGGTTTGGATAGGTTAGTAGTATAACGGATACAAAAATTATTTTTACCGGTATAACGTGTTACGTCTGATGTAAGATAGACCTTAGGGTTATAACCGGTATAATATATTGTATTTTCTTCCTCGTTGAAAGTAACCTCCCCCATAGTTTCACTATCATTGGCGTTGCAGGTTTTCTCTATATCCACGCGAGGTGGTCCAAACCTATAAACTTCCCCATCAATTTCAGTCACTTCGCTCCATCCGCTATCCTCATTATATGCTATCGCGCGAAGTTTGAAAGTGTCCGGACCTTTAACCGGATGAAGTGATGCCGGTAGGGTAATTCCTGAGCGCAACGTGATTTTTGCCCAACCCTCCTCGGGTGAAGGCGACTCCTCCCCTGAGGCAAGTGGTGCGGCGGGAACCGGGAGGTCGGTATAGGTATAGTATGTTTCAACAGGTTTGAGGTAAGGCTGCGGATTAGTGAAGTATATTAATTTATCATTGGGGGTCAGTATAGGTATAGCAAATTCTATCTTTTCATTACTGTTTTCAGTAGCCGGAGTGTGTTTGAGACCATAATATTTCGCATTGGCGGTGTTGATATTAAGAACCGGAGGGTGTGTAGGCAGTTTTTCTGTCACCTCATAAGTGATCTTAATCTCACTTATCCCTACACTTGTGGTACTATTATATTTAAATGAGAAGTCACCGTCGATATTATCAAATGTGAAAGTTGCCCCATCAACCTCCGGATTTAGTGCGTTATTATGAGAGTCAAAAAAATCTGATCCTTTTAAAGGAAATCCATTTAGCTCATATCCAGTCGGATAACGATAATCAGTACTATAGCCACTCATAACAACTTTCTTAATCTTACCTCCATAAGCTTTGAGCGTATATAGCATAGAGGGCTGTATAAGTATAAACCTTTGATTTTTATTTGTGGCATTGCCGCGGTAGGTCACACCCGTAGTGGTGTTATTAGTAGGATAGGAGTCGCGCTTAAACAAGATTGGATTTATATCCTGATATATAAAATATCCTCCGCCGTCGCCTTTTGTAAGTATAAGAGGTGACGTATCCTCTGATGGGAAATAACTTTTGTTGGCAGCCGTCCATAATAAGGAATCTTGAGTCCATTGATTCGAGAAGAATGTGATCTCTCTTGTTTCTGCTGCTGCGTGCTGCGGTGCGAAGAAGAGAAACGCAAATATAAATGGCAAAAACTTTTTCATATGCGGTTGGTGTATTTATTTGCTTGTCAGTTGTTTAATAGGTTCTGCGAACGAGACATGATGAATGTGTCCCGCGGCAAAAATGAGGTGTGGATGTTGTTGACATCAGGTTGGATTTAGATTCCTGTTTTTTTGTTGGGCAGAAATTAAGAACAAAGTTATGATAAATTTTGCAATCAGCAAAATTTCCAAGATGTCAAAATTGTGTGGAGGTTAGTGAAATACGCCTAAAATACGCCCAGAACCATGGATGTCATATGCAGTTGCTCAGATATGCTCGGAGTCGGTGAGAGTTTTAACTACACGGCAGGGATTACCCACGGCTATGCTGAACGGGGGGATGGAACGGATAACAACGCTACCGGCACCAATCACACAATTGTCACCGATAATCACTCCGGGAAGTATTGATACGCCGGCGCCTATCCACACATTATTCCCGACGGCTATGGGTTTCGCGTATTCGAGTCCGCGGTTTCTGGAGGGAGCGTCAAGAGGGTGCCCGGCAGTATAGAATCCGCAGTTGGGCGCTATGAACACATTGTCGCCAAAAGTCACCGGTGCCTCATCAAGAATCACAAGGTTGAAATTGGCGTAAAAATTCTCGCCGACAGAAATATTGTAGCCGTAGTCGCAGTAAAAAGGCTGCTCAATAAGAATATTGCCTTTTACATTCCCGAGAATCTTGCGAAGCAGATCTTCGCGAGCCTGCAGTTCTTTCGGGCGCAAATCATTATAGTCACGGCACAGCTCCTTGCACTCAAGCCGCTCGGCGATTAGAGCCGAATCATAATTGGCATCATAGAGCAATCCGGCAAGCATTTTTTCTTTTTCAGTCATTTATATGTTCAAGTAAATGTATAGATAAAATAGTTTAAACATTAGAAAATCAACGATGTGCCATACTTCGAAAGCAGATAGATCGTAACTGCGGCGGCGAGACACATTATAGTGAAGAAAATCCGCTCGTAGGGTGTGAAAAGCGGTGTGTGACCGGCATAATATTCGCGATGGGCACGGATATAGAAACTTGTGCCGGAGAGATAGAAAAGTGAGGTCATGAACATCAACAGCAGTCCGCCGGCATAAGTCATCCACAGGCAGAACAGCACTGTCACCGCCGCCAGAATCTTAGTCTTCGCTTCAGGAGCAACTTTATAGAGAAACATTCCTGCGAAGAGGTAGCAGGGGATGATCATGAGTCCGGTGATATTGAGGGCAGCGAGGTAAACGTCATCAGCCATCACCACCAACAGGAGGAAGAGCATCATGACCACGCTTGATGCCGCGAGCCCGAATGTAGGCATCCCGTGACGGTTGACGCGCAGAAATTCCGAGGGTAGAATCTTCACTTTCGCCGCCTCGTATGGCACTTGCGCCACAATCAACGTCCATGACACCCATCCTCCGGCGAGAGATATCATGAGGGATCCGATAACAGTCCCGTATGCCCATTC
>CAMWUZ010000225.1 GCA_947177595.1 uncultured Porphyromonadaceae bacterium
CGCTGGCCCGGCGGTATGCTCACCAACTTCCCCACCATCCGCAAGGCTGTCAAGAAAATGACCGCTATCGATAAGATGACAAAGGACGGTACTTTCGACAATCTCTCCAAGCGTGAAAAACTTCAGATCACCCGTCAGAGAGCCAAACTCGAAAAGACCCTCGGTTCTATCGCCGACCTCAGCCGTCTTCCCTCAGCTCTCTTTGTAGTTGACGTGCTCAAGGAGCGTATCGCGGTTGCTGAGGCTAACCGTCTCGGTATTCCCGTATTCGCTATTGTTGACACCAACTCAGATCCCAACGATATCGACTTCGTTATTCCTGCGAACGATGACGCTTCAAAGAGCATCGAGCTTATTCTTGACACTGTTTGCGGTGCAATGGCAGAGGGTATCGAAGAGCGTAAGGTTGAGAAGGTTGACACTCAGGCTGCCGGTGAAGGCGAAGCCGCTCCCCGCAAAGAGCGTCGTCGCGTGAGCCGCGGTGCTAAAGCAGAGGAAGCACCTGCTGCTGAAGAGGCACCCGCAGCAGAGGAGGCTCCCGCTACTGAATAATATTTTATACAAACGATTTAAATTTTACAGAATATGGCAGTTACAATGGCAGAAATCACCAAGCTGCGCCACCTTACCAGCGCCGGCTTGATGGACTGCAAAAAGGCACTCGCTGAAACTAACGGAGATATCGAGGCTGCTGTTGAGATTCTCCGCAAAAAGGGGCAGGCTGTTGCCGCCAAGCGTGAGGACAGACAGGCTGCTGAGGGTTGCGTACTCGCCAAGAACGAGGGCAACTTCGCCGCCGTTGTCGCACTCAACTGCGAAACCGACTTCGTTGCCAAAAACGCAGGTTTCGTTGACCTCACCAAGAAAATCCTTGACACAGCTATGGCTAACAAGGTGAAGAGCATCGACGACCTCAAGGCTATATCTATAAACGGTCAGACAATCCAGGACCTCGTAGTAGAGGAGTCAGGCAAGACCGGTGAGAAGATGGAAATCAGCGCATACGAGTGGATCGAAGCTCCTTCAACCACTTCATACAACCACCAGGGCAACAAGCTCGCTACCATCGTGGGCTTCAACCAGGAGGGCGTTGATTATCAGGTTGGTCGTGACGTAGCTATGCAGGTTGCTTCTATGAATCCTGTGGCGGTTTCTATCGACACCGTTCCCGCAGCGGTTGTAGAGAGCGAAAGAAATGTAGCTATCGAAAAAACCAAAGAGGAGCAGATCAGAAAGGCTGTTGAGGCTGCTCTTAAAAAAGCAGGTCTCAACCCCAACCACTTCGACACCGAGGATCATATCGAAAGCAATATGTCCAAGGGCTGGATTACTCCCGAAGAGGCTGAGAAGGGTCGTGCTATCATGAAGGAGGCTGCCGCAGCCAAAGCTGCCAACCTCCCCGCTCAGATGATCGAGCAGATTGCAAACGGTCGTGTCAATAAGTTCTACAAAGAGTCTGTTCTCATGGAGCAGGAGTTTGTGAAAGACGCTACCCTCACAATCGGCAAGTATCTCGAAAATGCGGCAAAAGGTCTCGCGGTTGTTGAATTCAAGCGCGTAAACCTTAACCAGGATTGATAATCTATAAGTTCATTATAACTCGGAAGGGGTTTTGTCGTGATGACAAGACTCCTTTTTTTATGTATCTTTGTGCTATGGATGTGCTTGAATTTGCCGAAAGGATATATCTCAATCTGCCTTACCAGCCTAATGACCAGCAGGTGGAGCTGATAGGTGCGCTCGCACGTTTCTGCTCGTCGTATACTCCGAGTGATTCCGCGTTTCTGCTTCTCGGCTACGCCGGTACCGGCAAGACATCCGTCACCGGCGCGCTTGTAAAGGCTTTGCGCGAATGCCGTGTGCCAGTGGTGCTTCTTGCTCCGACGGGCAGAGCGGCAAAGGTGTTCGGCGCGTTCTCCCGCTATCATGCTTCTACCATACACCGCCGCATATACCGTCAGGCGAATCCTGCAAATATTTTCGAATTCGGCTCTGTTGCGGAGAATACCCTTGCCGATGCGGTGTTTATCGTCGATGAGGCATCGATGATAGGTGCGAGGAGCGAAGGGTCGGACAATCTGCTGGAGGATCTTATCCACTATGTATATTCCGGAATAAACTGTCGGCTCATTCTTCTGGGTGACACCGCGCAGCTTCCTCCGGTGGGCACTACCGAGTCTCCCGCCATGAATGTGTCGGTGCTCCGCTCCTACGGTTTGAGAGTGACAAAGGCGGTGATGACCGAGGTGGTGCGTCAAGGTTCGCGCTCGGGCATTCTGTACAACGCCACTTGGTTGCGGAAGGCAATGCTGATGAAGGTGCTCCCTGAGCCGCAGCTGAGAATCAAGGGTTTTGATGATGTGAAGGTGGTGCCGGGGGAAGAGTTGCCCGATTATATCGAGACGGCGTATGGTGAGCCGGGGATCGAAAACACTATTCTTATCACCCGCTCCAACAAGCGAGCTACCGGTTTCAATCTCGCCATACGCTCCAATATTCTCGGCAGGGAGGAGGAGCTGTGTATCGGTGAGCGGCTCCGTGTTGCTAAGAACAACTATCTGTGGAGCGCGAAAATCAAGGGTCTCGACTTTATAGCAAACGGTGATATAGCAGTGGTGAGCCACATCTATTCCACGGAAACCAAGTATGGTCTGAGGTTTGCGGATGTGCGGATTACCCTGCCGGACAGGGAGATGGATGTGGATTGCAAGATAATGCTCGACTCGCTTATCTCAGATACCCCCGCCCTTGCTCCAGATAAGGCGGCGATGCTCTATCAGTCGGTGCTGACCGATCCGGAGATATTCACCTATGATGTGCCGATGCAGGTGCGTGTGAAGATACTGAAGCATGACCCGTACTTCAACGCCCTTCAGGTGAAATATGCCTACGCGGTGACCTGCCACAAGGCGCAGGGCGGTCAGTGGCATTCGGTTTTCGTTGATATGGGTTATATAGCTCCGGAGGCGAGAGGTCTCGATTTCTACCGCTGGCTATACACAGCTGTGACCCGCGCCACCAACACCTTATATTTCGCCAACCCCGACCTGAAGATTTTATGATTTTCTTAAATCTTATAAGTTTTATAATTTGTATAAATGCGGATAAATTACAAATTTCAACAAAACATAGAAAAAAATTGAAACGCAATCAAATTTTATATATCTTTGCGAAATCTACAGAGGTAGGCACATATTAAATTAAATTTAGCATAACAAGAAACGTTTTGCTTCTTCGCTCAAAGTTGAAAACCTGAGAAACTTTTAACTAGAGATGCGACGAGTAGTGGAATGGTTTCTCGCGCTATATGCGTGGGTAACTATTGTCGCATCTGCATCTCATGGTTTTCTCAGGACCTTCAACTTTGGACGTGGCAAATAGGCCCACGT
>CAMWUZ010000226.1 GCA_947177595.1 uncultured Porphyromonadaceae bacterium
TATCAGATGAAGAAAAAATATTCAAAAGAACTTCTTATAGGTCTGTGCGTGCTTGCCACTCTCCTTATTCTCTTTTTCGGAATCGACTACCTGAAAGGAGTGAATGTGTTTAAAGCCGCCAACTACTATTATGCGTCATACACCGATGTTGCCGGGCTCGCCCAGAGCGCCCCGGTGACTGTAAACGGCTACAAAGTCGGACTGGTGCGCGAAATTGAATATGAATATGACAATCCCGGGCATGTGAGAGTGGAGCTGAGTCTTGACCGCAAGCTAAAAGTGCCCGCCGGCACTGAAGCCGTGCTTGTTACCGATATGCTCGGCACATCATCTATCGAGCTTAAAATGGCTTCCGGCACACAATATCATCAGATCGGCGACAAGTTGATTGGAGTAAACTCAAAAGGACTGATGGATAATGTGAGCAACGATATTCTTCCCGCAGTAGGCAATATGGTGCCT
The DNA here is from genome assembly GCA_947177595.1 of uncultured Porphyromonadaceae bacterium. Taxonomy (GTDB): domain Bacteria; phylum Bacteroidota; class Bacteroidia; order Bacteroidales; family Muribaculaceae; genus Paramuribaculum. The sequence continues at coordinate 463 of CAMWUZ010000226.1, forward strand.
AAAATCGACTCACTCCTCACCGCGGTGACTGCCCTCGTAACCGACCCCGCTATGACATCATCCGTGAAAAGGCTTGACAATATCATGGCTAACCTTGAAACAATTACCAGCCGGCTAAGTGCCGTTATGGCTGCCGCTCCAAAGATTGCGGGAGATGCTAAAGTTACCATGGCTAATGTCAAGGAGATTTCACAAAACCTCACCGGACTCAGTGCAGACCTCAGCGAAGCCGCCGCCTCAATAAAAAAAATGCCGCTTGATTCGACACTTAACAATGTGTATCGCATCACCGCATCTCTTGAAAGCCTCACAAACCAGCTTAACAGCAAACAGTCTTCTGCCGGTCTGCTTCTAACCGACCCGACCCTCTACAACAATCTGGTGAAAGCAACAGCCTCGATTGACTCACTTCTCATTGATATCAAGAAAAACCCCAAACGATACATCAGCATAAAATTGCTATAAAGCCATTATTTGGAATAATTACAAATAATGAACTTTTTTACCGGTCCCGCACCCTTCCCTTGAAAGCGTGTGGGACTACCATTTTCAGGCGCTGTCCCACTATTGAAGAAAAAATCACGCCTCAGTTAATCAATTACACAAAATACTATTAATCAGCCTATTACAATTCAACAGGAGACGAAATGTTAATAACTGCCATTAACATTTTCTTAATCCACTGAAAAACAGACACCTTATAATCATACTATATTTTCCAAATAAAAAAGCATTTTATTATCACAAAAAAAAGCGGGAAATTTGTATCTGGAAAGTATAGCCTACTACAAAGTATTTTTATGGAACAAGACCACAAAATTTTGTGGGAAAAATGTCTCGCCATTTTCCGTGATATTCTTCCCAAAGAGCAGTTTGACGCCTGGTTCAAACCTGTTAGCTCTATAAGCTATCAGGACAACAACCTCAATGTGCTTGTACCCTCACCCTTCTTCGTTGAGCAGTTGGATGAGCGCTATATCAAGCTCATCACCTCTACCCTACACCGTGTATATGGTCCGGAGGTAAAACTGTTCTACCACTTCAATCAGGTCAGCAATGAGCCGACAACATCGGTGACTATTGAAAGCGGCAAGCCGAGTCCGGATGTCGCTCCCGCACCCGGCGCATCATCAAATCCCTTTACCCGTCAGGAGGATACCGCCGATATCGATGCGCAGCTAAATCCACGCTATACTTTTGAAAATTACTGCAACAGTGTAAGCAACCGCGTTGCCCGCTCCATAGGCGAAGCTATTGCTACCGACCCCAAGTGCAAGACTTTCAATCCGTTATTTATTTTCGGAGCACCGGGAGTAGGCAAGACACACCTCATTCAGGCGATCGGCATACGCATCAAGGAGCGTAATCCCCGCTCAAGAGTGCTATATGTCACAGCCAGACTTTTTGAAAGCCAGTACACCACTGCGCTGAAAAATAACCGCATCAACGATTTCATCAACTTCTATCAGAGCATAGACACCCTTATTCTTGACGATATTCAGGATCTTATCGGAAAATCTGCGACTCAGCGCACCTTTTTCCATATTTTCAACCACCTGCAGCTCAATCAGAAACAGATTATCCTCTCCAGCGACACCAAACCGTCGCTAATGGAAGGAATGGAGCAGAGAATGCTCGACCGCTTCAAATGGGGCATGACCGCCGAACTGGAGAAACCGGACTATGATTTGCGCCGTAGCGTGCTTCAGCAAAAAGCCAAGCAGGAAGGACTGAATATTCCTGACGAGGTGCTTGACTATATCGCCGGCAATGTGACCGAGAGCATCCGCGAGCTTGAGGGTATCATGGTGTCACTCGTGGCACACGCCACCGTGCTCGACATGGATATAAATATCGACCTTGCGCGCAGAGTGCTTGCCAATGCCGTGAAAATCAATGTGCGACAGCTCAACTTTGAGATAATCACTCAGGAAGTGAGCAACTACTATAAAATTGAGCCGGATCAGATTTTCACCAAATCACGCAAACGCGAAATCAGCGATGCCCGCCAGATGGTGATGTTCCTCGCTAAAAAGCACACAAAAATGCCCCTCAAAGCTATCGGTACAAGGCTTGACCGCACTCATGCCACAGTGCTGTATGCCTGCAAGAACATCGAGGAGCGCCTACCGCTTGAAAAGAAACTGCAGGAGGATGTAAACGCTATCGAAAGCACCCTCCTCTCCTGAACATTAACAGAATAAAAAAATGCGGCTCGGTAAAATTACCGAGCCGCATTTTTATTACCATAATATTCAGTCCTCGGCAGGCATACCGAAACCCTGACTTACAATAAAATCATAATATACCTTTGAGAAATGCTCATTTGCCGATTTTGTATATCTGACATCGGTAAATACCTGAGCCAAAGTCTTCTTATTATTTTCAGCCACAAAACCACGGCTGTCATCACGAGACTCTTTGTCGGCATACAGATCCATAATCTCCGCATCGGTATAATCATGATACTGCTCGCTGTGAAGCACGGCACTCACCGGTAAACGGCCCACATCCACACCAGAATCGGCAGGATAACCGAGAGTTATTGTCGTTACAGGCACAACGAGAGACGGCAAACGGAGAATCTCCGCAATCTGAGGTGAGTTATAGGTAGTGGTGCCGAGATAGCAGCAACCGAGTCCCCTCATCTCTGCCGCTGTGCAGAATTGCTGAGCAAAAATAGTGGTATCCAGTACCGCAGTCATGAACGACTGGAAGTTATCGTATCCGGGATTTGCCTCACTGAGCACACACCAGCGGGAAAAACGGCTGAAATCGGCGCAGAAAGTGAGCACGACATCACAGGAAGTTACCGATGGCTGATTGAAATGACAAGGCGCAAGCATCTCCTTTATATCCTTCGACCGGGTTGCCACCACACTGTAGAGTTGCATATTTCCGGTGGTCGGAGCATGAA
>CAMWUZ010000227.1 GCA_947177595.1 uncultured Porphyromonadaceae bacterium
TCCCATCCCAATCTTGTTTTTACCGTAACGGGAATTTTTACCGCTTTGACAACTGCAGACGTGATTTCAAGCATCTTTGGAATATCACGAAGCATTCCGGCACCGGCACCTTTTCCCGCAACTTTTTTTACCGGACATCCGAAATTGATGTCAAGAATGTCAGGTTTTGACTCCTCGACAATTTTCGCAGCCTCTACCATCGGCTCGATTTCCCTACCGTAAATCTGAATCACAGTAGGGCGTTCTGCCGGATTGATAGATAATTTCCGCGTTGTAGCGGCAATATTGCGGATCAATGCATCGGCAGATACAAATTCGCTATACACCATATCCGCTCCCTGTTCTTTGCAGATAAGGCGGAATGATGTGTCGGTGACATCCTCCATAGGAGCAAGCATTACCGGCTTGTCGCCAAGGTTTATATTGCCTATTTTCATTGATTGCGTGGAAAAGGTTTTATCAATACGAAATTAGTTATTAATGTGTCATTACCCAAATTAAATCCCATTTAAACCAGAAAAACAGCCGAACCGGATTACTTGAACGACAGGAAAGAGAGATTGTCAGGGATGATATTTGCTGCCGCTTCCATAAAGTTGTCCATTGAAATGGCGCGGATTTCTTCTTCCGATTGCTTTGGTGAGGCGACTTTACCGAAATAAAGTATCTGACGCGCTGAAGATATTGCATTATTTTCGCCATTCTGACGTGCCAACGCAAGCTGACCGATAAATTGCTTTTTTGCGCTTTCAAGTTTTCGCGGCGTAATGCCGGTGTGAAGTGTGCCCAGTGAATTGCGGAGAATATCCCTGCATTTTTCAGATTCTTCGTGATCACATCCATAATATATGGAAAGGAGTCCGCAGTCGGAATAAAACACTGAAGATGCATCAACACTATAAACCAGTCCTCTTTTTTCTCTCATTTCAAGGTTGAGGATAGAGTTCATTCCGGGACCTCCTATCATATTGCACAGCAATGCGACAGCCGGACGCAGCGGACTTGTGATCCCTGGCACGCGCACACCTGCGACAGTATGGTTCTGATGAAGCGATTTTTCTATGGAGAGGTCAAACCGGCAGTTTATCAGAGGGGTAGTGCGGGAAAATACCGATGCCGAGTGATTGAAAAAGCCGAAATAATCGTTAACCATTTCCCTCACTCTCAGTTCTCCGGAGGCGCCGGTATAGAAAATGATAATATTTTCGGGAGAATATCTGCTGTCAATCCATCGGCGGCAATCATTTGAAGTGAAGGAATCCACATTCTTTTCACTGCCGAGAATATTATGCGCCATCGAACTTCCGGCAAAAATACGCTCGTCAAAGTCATCGAAAATTGATTCGGACGGTGAGTCGAGGTATGAACAGATTTCATCTTTTACTACCTCACGCTCCTTTTTAAGCTCTTTTTCCGGAAATACTGATGCGGAAATTAGATCGGAACAAAGTTCGGCGGCGCGATGCAGGTTTCCTTTAGGAAAAACGGTGTATAGAACTGTTTCCTCTTTGGTCGTGTAGGCATTTAGTTCTCCACCAACGCTTTCCATTCTATTTATGATATGCCATGAACGGCGCTTTCTTGTGCCTTTGAAGATTGTATGCTCTACAAAGTGTGCGAGTCCGTGCTCATTCTCATTTTCGTCACGGCTGCCGGTGTTTATGACCATACCAAAATATTCCACCTCTCCTTTTCTGCGTACATGAACGAGCCGCAGTCCGTTGGGAAAGGTGGAATATGTGTATGGACAGGCTGAATTGTATGCCAAATCCGATAAGATTTACTGCATACCTGAAACGGTAGCGTTGCGGTCAATTTTACTAACAAGTCCCTGAAGCACTTTGCCCGGACCGAGTTCAACAAATTCAGTCGCTCCGTTTTCAATCATATTCTTGACAGTCTGAGTCCAGCGGACCGGTGCGGTAAGCTGTGCAACAAGGAGTGCCTTGATTTCAGCGGGGTCAGTGTGGGGAAGAGCATCAACGTTCTGATAAACAGGGCAGACGGGAGTATGAATTTCTGTCGCACTGATAGCCTCGGCGAGTTCAGCGCGTGCAGGTTCCATACAGGGTGAGTGGAATGCTCCGCCAACTTTGAGCTTGAGAGCACGTTTGGCACCGGCCTCAAGAAGTTTTGCGCAGGCTTCATCGATAGCAGCCTCTTCACCTGAGATAACGATCTGACCTGGGCAATTATAGTTTGCGCACACAACAACACCGTCAATGCTTTCGCAAATTTCTTCCACTTTTTCATCGGGGAGAGCGAGTACTGCAGCCATGGTAGAGGGCTGGAGCTCGCAAGCTTTCTGCATAGCCTGTGCTCTTGCCGCTACAAGACGCAGACCGTCCTCAAAGCTGAGTGCTCCCGCAGCAACGAGCGCGGAAAATTCTCCAAGTGAGTGACCGGCTACCATATCGGGATTGAAGTCTTTGCCGAGGGTTTTGGCGAGGATTACAGAATGAAGGAATATGGCGGGCTGAGTAACCTTTGTCTGTTTCAGCTCTTCATCGGTTCCGGAAAACATGATGTCTGTGATGCGGAAGCCGAGAATGTCGTTGGCTTTTTCAAACATTTCACGCGCGGTGGGATTGTTGTCGTAAAGGTCTTTGCCCATTCCAACAAACTGGGCTCCCTGACCGGGAAAAACAAATGCTTTCATTATTTCTATATATTTATAATAATGTGTAAATTGAGTGCAAAGTTAATTTTTTTTCCGAACATACACCGAGTTTTGACCGATTTTGCTAATTTTACGATGTGTTTTGACTTAAGTATAATTTTAATCATCAGATATTTGGAATGATATCATCTATATTTAATCTCGGTACCGGCGAAATCATAATCATAGTGTTTGTTATTCTCCTGCTTTTCGGGGCACGTCGTATTCCTGAACTTATGAAAGGAATCGGCAAGGGCGTGAAAAGTTTCAAGGATGGCATGAACGATATTTCAACGGAAATAAACAAATCTTCATCCTCTGCTGCAAAAGAGAATGAAAATGGGGAGAACAGTGCTAAATAGTATGTACCTGAACTGATATCGGCGGCATGGCTGGTAGCGATTCGGAGAGCCTTGAACAGATGGGATTCTGGGAGCATGTAGATGCTCTCCGTTCCGTGATTCTGAAGGCGGGAGCGGTGGTTATGGTATTGACCATCGGCTTTTTTATCGCCATGCCGTGGATTTTCGATAATGTGATATTAGCGCCGTGTCGTGGCGATTTTCCCTTATATTGTCTTTTGGAGTCTATAAGTGGAAATCGTGAGCTGATTCCTGATTTTTCAACGGATGGCTTTCATGTAAATCTGATTAATATTCAGCTTGCAAGCCAGTTTTTTATTCATATGTCAACCTCATTTTGGCTAGGTATTGTAT
>CAMWUZ010000228.1 GCA_947177595.1 uncultured Porphyromonadaceae bacterium
CGAATAGGCAAGCCCGAGAGCGGCTACTCTCGCAGGATTCTCGCCGAAAGAGCGGTAGCCGATAACCGGATTCGCCGGATTTGAATTGACATCGAGTACCGGCGCGAAGTTCACGGTAATGCCAACCTCGCGGCACTCTCTTGCCACCTCCTTGCCATATTCATACAGCAGGTCAGCATCAGAGATAGCGCCAAGACCCATATTATACGGGAATCTCGGAGCGTCGGTTAGACGCATGGCAAGACCCCATTCTCCGTCAAGCGTCACCATCAGCGGAATCTTCGCCGCAGCCTGAGCGCCTTTGATAAGCGCCGTGTAGCCCGCAACGGTGCCCTTGCCGAGCAGAAAACCGCCCACCTCGCCGGTGGTGACCATTTTTTTGAGAGCCGCATGACCCTCGGGATTGTCAAACACATCGAGCCTCGGCACGAAAAGCTGTCCCACCTTCTGACGGAGAGTGAGGGTCTGCATCACCGAATCAGCCCATTGCGCCGCATCGGTACCCTGCACAAGTTTCGGTTTCCTCTTACCCACCCCCTCCGGAGTATATGCCGGAGCGATGAATGCCGGAGCACCGAGAAAAAGAATGACTATAAATGCCGATATAACTTTTTTCAACTGCATAACCTTTACTTACCTACCATTCTGAGTGTTCTGTCCGCTTTAATCTTCTTGCCTTTGAGCGAGCCGTTCAATAAACAGTCCATCATATCATCATACAGGATGTTGTTGCTTCTTGCCAACTCCCTGCCGTTCTTAAACGACTTCATATAGTCGCCTCCGGTTGCAAGATAATCAATGGTCGCTATGCGATACACCTTGTCCGGGTCAAGCTCTTTGCCGCCTATGAGAATACGGGTGCATTTGCCGGTATTCTTATCAAATTCGGCATAACCGCCGCTGATACCGTCGCCAAAACGGCCTGCCATGACATCAAAGCCTTCCGCAAGGTCACGTCCTGAAATATCCAGAATCACGACTCTGTTGTCAAACGGCATCATCTGCATAATCAGACCTCTGGTTATATCACCCGCCGGCATATCGCAGCGAATACCACCCTTGTTCATCACGGCAAGGTCAACCGCCCCGCCATTGAGCTTCTCGCCAATCTCCATAACCATATCTGATACCAGATTCACAAGACCGAAGTCTGCTTTCACAATAGACTCGGCGGCTTTACCCACCTTGATACCCAATATGGAATCGACACTGTGCCTGTAAGGGGTGAGTATCGCGGCAAAATCAGCATCTATATCCTTGTCCAGACGGCTGTTTACCGGAATCAACTTGTAAGATACCCCCATATTATCCAGATCTATGGCAATCTCGCCGACAAACCTGCCGAGAGAACCGGTCTGCACCACCGGAATACTGTCACCGAGAGCATTGGCTATCTTCCATGCGGGGCTCCTGCCGTCCGCCGGGTCTATTTTTGTATGGCTGTGACCACCTATGATAAGATCGATATCCTCAGATGCCGCTGCTATATCCACATCCACCGGTTTTATTTCGGAATTATAACCGATGTGAGTCACAGCCACCACCATATCAGCCCTATCATTATGCTTGAGGCTCCAAGCCGTGGAATTTGCCGCCTTAATCGCATCCATATATCTGACCCCTACCGAATTGGCTGCTGAAATCATGCCTTCGGGATTAAGGTTTATGCCGATAAACGCTATTTTTCTACCCCCATATTCCTTTATCACATAAGGCACGAAAAGAGAATCAAGCGGCGTTTCCCGCAAATCATAGTTCGTCGTCAACCACTGCGCCTTGCTCTGACTGACATACTTATGCAGCATATCCATACCTGAATCAAACTCATGGTTGCCGAGAATCATTATGTCATACCCCATGGCATCCATGAGCTTGCGCTCCACCTCTCCTCCGAAAAGGGTGTAGTAAAGTGTGCCCTGCAACGCATCGCCGGCATCTATCACCAGCACATTATCATTAGCCTTACGCACACTATCCACAATCACTTTACGCCTCAATATGCCACCTGTGCCATCTTTCTGAGGATCAATAGCGCTGTGGGTATCATTGGTGTGGAGAATCACTAGGTTGTCGGCATACGCACTTAAAGAGCCTAAGGCTACCAGAGCCGGTATCAATACTTTTTTCAGAATCACGATAAAAGAATATCATTGGTTTATGAGTACGAAATTAATAAAAAAATCGCACACCACAGCAGATAATTTTCTGTTTGAAAGTCCATAATATGAAAACAATTGATTAAATTTGCATATAATTCAATCTATATCACCAAATGGTTAGACACGTACTTCTCATACTTATCCTTTCATATATATTTACCGGCACATTTTCTTCGTGCTCGAAAGAAACCGAATCTTATGAGCCAAACCCTACGGTTACTCCTGAACCTGAGCCTGAGCCGGAACCTATTTCAGAGGATCTTGAAGTCAGGTATTTTATCGCCTCTCTCACAGGCTCGGAGTTGCCCGGACTCGGTAACGCTGTAGAAGTTGCTTACGACAAACTCAACGATGTCCGTTCAGAATTATGGACTAAATGGAAGGACGCCAACTTATATCATAGTGACAGACTGGCTGACCCTCAGGCAATGTCACGACTGAATTTCAACAATCTCACAGAAACAGGTTCATGGCAGGTTACAGACGGCAATATGTCGTACACCTATGCTACCAAAGGCAATAGACCTGAAGATGGCTACCCGTTATTCATAGCCCTGCACGGCTCGTCAACAAACACCTATACAGAATGGAGTACCGTGGGTGCATGGTGCGCATATTTCCAGGACTCGCCCTCTGCTTATTTCGTACCCCGCAGCCCACAGGGCGGAACCGGTTGCCGCTGGTATCAGCCATCTCGTCAGGAAGTATGGGAGAGAGTGATACGCCTCGCCTACCTGAGCGGTGACATCAATCCAGACAAACTCTACATCATGGGAATATCTGAAGGAGGCTATGGAAGTCAGCGGCTTGCCTCTTTCTATGCCGACTATCTTGCCGGAGCGGGTCCTATAGCGGCTGCGGAGCCCTTCTACAACTGTCCGCCTGAAAACACTGCCAACATAGCTTTTTGCCAACAGGTAGGAAACCTTGACACAGCATACGGCAGAGCGAAAATAACCGGTATATGCCAGAACGAGTGGAAGAAACTTGAAAAAGAGCACCCCGGTTACTATAAGCATAAAATAGATTTACAGACAGGAATGGGACACGGCTGTGATTATACCGTGACAACACCCTGGCTTTTAAAATACAGCAGAAATCCATATCCAAAATATGTTTATTGGGAGAACTTTGCCCTTGGGAATGTTAACGGTGAGGCATATAACTGTCGAAGCGGCTTCCAC
>CAMWUZ010000229.1 GCA_947177595.1 uncultured Porphyromonadaceae bacterium
TAAAAAGAAACAGCGGCATCACTATGTCCCACAGACGCAGACCAATCCAGCGCTCGTGATCGAAATGCCAAAGCAATCGGTGATACCATTCCGCATCGGTTGCTCCACCTATTGATATGAGAACCGGCTGAAGCCACACAAGAAGAAACAAATCGAAGCCTCGCAAAATGTCAAGCGAAGCCAGTCGGGAGGAATTGGTAGTCATTATACAGTAACAAAATATTTTATACTGCGATAAAGCAGGATTTCTGAAATTATCGGGTAAATTCTTTTACCGACAAAATTACAATAATATGGCAAGACAATTGCTTGTTGTTTTATTTTAATAAGCGTGGGCTGAATTTTGGCTCATTTGGCACCGAACTTTGCATACGGAAACCAATGAAGGTGACCGGTAAAATTTTAATAGGTTATGGTAATAATTTTAGTCGTTCTTTGCTTGCTTGGCTGGATTGGATTGACTGTAAGCGACAGCATTGAGGCATAATACATTGTTTGTGCAAGCGTTTTTCTTTGAGATTCTAAGCAAAAGAATTAAATTTGTGTGCATATTTGTTTTGTGTGTTTTATTGACTGTTAAACCTTTGATTATATAATGAGAAGGGCGCTTGCACAAATATTCTGTATTTTTGTTTGTATTTCCTCGGGTGCGCAAACCGGGGCGATTGACGGCATCTGGTCCGGAAAACTTGAATTGGGCGGCAATAAAACATTGAAACTTGTTTTTCATATAGCTGCAGAAGATTCGGCGATAGTTATGGACTCACCGGATCAGGGAGTTAAAGGCATAGTCATGGAGCCTGTAGGTTTCTGGAGCGATTCTATTAATTGCCGGAGTACTCGACTGATGATGAGTTATGCAGGTAAGTTGAAGGATGGGGTGATTGAAGGTACTTTTTTTCAGCGGGGATTTAAGATTCCGCTTATACTTCATAAAGGTGAAAAAAAAGTAAACCGTCCTCAGACAACTGTGCCACCGTTTCCATACAATCAGGAATCTGTGATAATATCCAATGATTCCGTATCTCTTGCAGGAACCCTGACTGTTCCGGAACAAGTGGACGGCTCTGTACCGGTGGTGGTGCTTGTGTCCGGCAGCGGTCTGCAGAGCCGTGACGAGGAGCTTTTTGAGCATAAACCATTTGCTGTAATGGCGGATTATCTCGCCAGAAACGGTATCGCCTCTCTGAGATATGATGACCGGGGATTTGGTGAATCTAAAGGAGATGTGATAAATGCAACCACGGCTGATTTTGCTGCGGATGCAAGGATGGTGATGGAGTGGCTGAAGAGTTCCGGTCGCTTCGGCAAGACAGGTATAATAGGTCATAGTGAGGGCGGTCAGATTGCATATATGCTTGGAGCGGAAGCAAATCCACCGGATTTTATCATATCTGTGGCAGGACCATCTGTTAAAGGTTCGAGAACTATTGCTTTTCAGAATAAAAACGCGCTGTTGAAATCAGGCATTGATACCATAACGGCTAATAATTTTGAGGTCGCGATAGAAAAAGCATTTAATTACAAGCTCACCCATCAGAAAGATACATTGATTACAGATAGCCTTATAGCGTCCCTCTATCCTCAGTACAATCAGAATACTTTTACGGCTCATCTGTCGGATATGCTCAAAAATATGCTTGTTTCAGAAACATCCAGTCCATGGATGACGTACTTCCTTGGGTATGATCCATGTGATGATATGAAGAACTTGAAAATTCCGGTTTTTATTATTTATGGAGAGAAAGACAAGCAGGTACCGCCTTACCTTAACCTTGAGCCTGCGCGCAAATATGTGCCGGGTGCAAAAACAGTAAGCTATCCGGGATTGAATCATCTGATGCAACACGCTGTTACCGGAGAAGTGGAAGAATACTCATCAATCGAAGAGACCATTTCACCTGATGTCCTCGCCGACATCACCACCTTCATCAATACCTTAAAGTGAAAAATAATGTGAAAGCAGTGAGAAGACAAGTTGTTTTAGTGTTGGCAGTGGCTGTCGGGCTGATTGGCTCGGCACATACGGCAGATACAATAAGAGTGAGCGATTTCGGTATGTATCCGTATACGTTTGAAAATTATGTGACTAATCTTCAGGCGGCGATTGACAGTTGTCATTCCAATCCCGGATCGGTGCTTCTTTTTGAGCAGGGAAGGTATGATATATGGCCGGAAGGTGCTGTGCGAGAGGAAATTTATATATCGAATACTTCTTCAGAGGTAGAGTGCCCGTCAAAAGTCAAAACCATAGGTGTGTATCTTAAAGGACTTGAGAATGTGACAATTGAGGGTAACGGCGCTACTCTGATGATGCACGGTAGCATTACTCCTGTTGCAATCAGCAATAGCAAAGGAATAGAGATAAAGAATCTCAATGTGGATTTCGAACGCCCCGCAGCGTCTGAACTCACATATGTGATGTGTGAGCCGGGGAGAGTAGTGATGAAAGCCCATAAGGATACCAGATATGTGATTACCGACGGTCATGTTAATCTGATAGGTGAGGGCTGGGTATCGAAGAAAATCCATTGCATCAAATACAATCCGTCGGATAAGCATTCCACTTATTCCGGCGACTGGAATATTTTGCAGTCATGCCGGGCTACTGAAATCGAGCCGGGAACGATAGCTTTTGCCACGCCAAAAGATTTTGCACCTGAAGTTGGGACGACTCTCACTCTCCGAGATATAATACGCTCTCAGGTAGGCACTCTCATTCTTGAAAGCAGAGATGTGAAATTCAGCGATGTCAATATGAGATTTATGCATGGTCTCGGTATCGTGAGCCAGTATTCACATAATATCACTATGGAGAGAGTGAACTGCCGGCCTGATGAAAAATCGGGGAGGTTGCTCGCATCTTCAGCTGACTTCATGCATTTTTCAGGATGTAACGGTGCGGTAAAAGTGACAGACTGTAATTTTGCAGGCTCCCACGATGATGCAATAAATGTGCATGGTACAAACCTGAGAGTAGAGGAAATTATAGATGCTACGACTGTGCGTCTCAGATTTATGCATCATCAGACATATGGACTCAATGCCTTTCATCCAGGTGATACGGTTACTTTTGTAAATCCCGCCACTATGCTCAGGTCAAAAATTGCCGTGGTGAAGAGTGTGGAGAAAATAAATCCGCGAAATCTGGCAGTCACCCTTGACCGCGCAATACCCAAGGATGTGAAAATAAAACATACCTGTGTTGAAAATCTCACTTGCACACCTACCGTGCATATCTCCGGATGCACCTTCACCCGTCACAGCACTCGTGGAATTTTGGCTACAACCCCACGCAAGGTTGTTATTGAGCGTAATAATTTCTCACATCTCGGTAT
>CAMWUZ010000230.1 GCA_947177595.1 uncultured Porphyromonadaceae bacterium
GTATATGAATTCGGAGGAGGAAAAGTCCGAGAATGTCTCGGAGGAATTTACGAGTTCTTGGAAAAGAAAAAAATCGCGTCATTGTCTGAATTGGAAAAGAACCTGAAGCAGGAACCGTATAAAAAGCCTGAAATTAAAGCAACTCAGGAAGAACCGGTGAATAATAAACCGGTGGAAAAGTCCAATAAGATGAGCTACGCTGATCAGAAAGAGAGGGAAAAGATAGTAAAACGGGCGCGTAAAAAGGTATCAGAAGCAGAGAGTGGCATATCGGAAATAGAATCCCAAATAGCCCAACTGGAGGCTAAATTCGCAGCCGGTGAGACCGGGGATGAACTATATGCACTCCATGCCGATCTGAATAAAAAGCTCGAAAACGCTATGAGCTTATGGGAACTGGCGTGTATGGAGCTAAGTGACCTTACAGGGGAGTAAGAATGATATTTTACTCAGAATTAAATATTCGCACAAATTATCGGAATTGCTGTCAGATTTGAAATTTTGACGGCAATTTGTATTTTTTGGCTTTGCAAGCATAAAATATGCCGGCAGACTCACTCAAAGTTATCAACATTTTCCCACAAAATGTTAATAACTATCATTTTACATTATCAAATTCCTCCTTAGTAGCTGAAAAAGGGATAGTTAGCGTTAAATATTTTAAAACTACAAATCTCTTTAGATGTTACAATTGTTTTACAATCACAGAAAACTCCTTATAATAAGGAATTTGCAGTAGAGTCTGCTCAATCTATCCACAATTTACATCTGTAAAATCGCTATCAATTGGCTGATGCAAAATTAAATGTAAACAAACGTTACACCCGTAAACACTTATTTACTAAATCAAATTTGCATTAATTAGCCACCGAAGTTTACAGAATATTACTATGATTACTGTCCCAAATCACTTCCGGTTTCATTCGCAAAACCTGTTCCCAAAGTTAAAATAAGGTAGTTAACACACATTAATGCTATAATCTATGTAGTAGAAAATCAATACATTATGCACAAAATCTAAAGCATTAATATATTAATATACGCATCATATGTCATATTTTCCCAATTCACTCATAAATAAATCCATTAATACGCTAATAATCAGCAGCTATCCACATAAAACCAAAGTGTAACTTCATAGCTGTTCCCTTATATACCACTATCCTCCACTCTGAGTGATTTAATCTGCATTCAAAAGTAAATTTGTTTTTTCATCGTAACGTTTGCATATTTAAAATTTAGTAATTACATTTGCAATGCCGTTGAAATTTATTGCAATTTACAAAATGGACACAGTTTCACGTTTGAAAACATTCATCGCTTACCTGAATATTCCGGTAACACAGTTTGCTGACACCTGCAAAATACCACGTCCTACCCTATCGCAACTTCTGAACGGACGGAACAAAAAAGTAAGTGATGAGCTAATAAGAAAATTGCATGGAGAGTATCCGATGCTTAACATCACCTGGCTGCTTTTTGGCGAGGGAGAGATGTTGACAAATGAAAATATTAAATTCTCAGAGGCTCAAAATGCCTCTCAAATAGACTTTTCCGATCATCAAATACCTGAACACAAGCATCTTGACGGTACATTGGACTTCGGAGAAGAATATCAGGAAAATTCCTCAGAAAAAAATGATGAGCATATTCGTGAGATTGAAGTGCCTTTAAAGCCAGCTTCAATAGCATTTGACACCGATCAAGCTAAAAAAATTGTCAATATAATCGTGTATTACAACGACAACAGCTTTGAATCATTCATACCAGGTTCCCCTAAGAAATAAAATCACATATACCCTGAAACACAACCGCCCGCACTTCAATAGCGCGGGCGGTAATAATTATTGTGTAATAATTTGCTCAAATAAGTCCTCTAAGCTCAGAAATAGAGCTGAATCCGTGGCGAATGCAATAGTCCTCCAGATAAGATACTACCTTATCACACACCGCAGGATCCACAAAATTGGCGGTTCCTAACTGCACTGCTGTCGCACCGGCAAGAATAAACTCCATGGCATCTCTGCCATCCATTATTCCACCGAGCCCGATAACCGGAATCCGGACAGCTTTTACCGTCTGCCATACCATTCTCACGGCAACTGGACGTACAGCGGGGCCTGATAGCCCACCGG
This sequence comes from uncultured Porphyromonadaceae bacterium, assembly GCA_947177595.1. Lineage (GTDB taxonomy): Bacteria > Bacteroidota > Bacteroidia > Bacteroidales > Muribaculaceae > Paramuribaculum. The sequence goes on from CAMWUZ010000230.1 coordinate 2,136, forward strand.
TGATGGTTGACAGGCATGGTTTACGCTTCTCTACATCTATAGCCATGCCAAGCATAGTATTGATAAGCGATACCGCGTCAGCGCCTTCAGCCTCGACAGCTTTCGCTATCTCCGTGATATCAGTCACGTTTGGCGATAATTTAACAATGAGAGTGCGGTTCCACGCCTCTCTCACAGCTTTTGTAACCTGTGCGGCGCCCTCGCAGGTTGTGCCGAAAGCCATACCTCCCTGCTTGACATTCGGGCAGGAGATATTCACCTCAATCGCTTCAAGACGGTCAAGTGAAGACAGACGGCGACACACCTCCACATAATCCTCTATTTTTGCTCCGCTCACATTCACCACCATCTGAGAATCAATATCGCGGATACGCGGATATATAGTATTTATAAAGTAGTCAACACCTTTATTCTGGAGCCCTACGGCATTGAGCATCCCTGACGGAGTCTCAGCCATTCGGGGATAAGGATTCCCCTCACGGGGCTCAAGAGTAGTGCCTTTAACTATATAGCCGCCGAGACGGGACAGGTCAAAAAAGTCGGCGAACTCTTCGCCATAACCGAAAGTTCCGGATGCTGTCATAACCGGATTTTTCAGTTTCAGCGCTCCTATATTTACGCTTAAATCTACCATGTGAGTTTATTTATATTAAATACCGGACCCTCTGTGCAAACGCACACATTGCCTTTCACAGTTTTCTCCACGCAGCAGAGACACGCTCCTATTCCGCAAGCCATCATATTTTCAAGCGAAACTTCGCATTCGGCTCCGATTTTACCGGCTTCAGCCGCAACTGCCTTCATCATCGGTGCCGGACCGCAACAATAAATACAGTCGATTCCTGATGCAAGGGCACTGTTTTGAGTAACAAGTCCTTTCTCGCCATAGGAGCCGTCCTCGGTGGATGAATGTACTTTACCTATCTGCTCGAAAAGCTCAAGCTGCAGAAGATCTTTCTTTGAGCGTGCACCAAGCAGAAATTCCGGATTGAATCCGTTCTGCTTTAGAACTTTTCCGAAATACAACAGCGGTGCGACACCTACTCCGCCACCTATCAGCAGAATCTTCGCATCCTTGCTCCCGGGCATGGAAAATGAATTACCGAGCGGCAGAACGACATTCACTTTTTCACCCGCATCAAGCGAAGCAAGAGTCTCAGTGCCCTTACCGGCAC
>CAMWUZ010000231.1 GCA_947177595.1 uncultured Porphyromonadaceae bacterium
TGGTGAGAAAACGTTTGAGTTTAGTTGCTGAAATAATTTTACGGTCAGCAAGCTCTTCTACTCTTTTCTGGAAATCAATAAGTTCCCTCTCACCTTTCTGCTTCATGAAGTCGTAAGCGGTCATCTGTCCTTTTGAGCGGTTACACAGACTGCATGAACAGGTTTTGTTTGAGAAACTGTCATCAAAGAATAAGGATCGTGGAATTATATGTTCTACTTCCGACAAGTCTCCGGATAGGAATGCGGCAACGTTGATAGGCTGATTACAATAGATACACCTATGTTCTGTTTCTTCCCACATACGATATTTCTGTAGTGTGCGACGGTTGACCTTTATGCCGTGCTGCTCAATTAGTTTTGCGAATTTCTCATTCTGCTTTTCATTCGCAGATATATCCTTGCTTGCTTTGATTCGTTGTTCTTTACTTTGCTTGAGTTCCCTCGCGAGTTCAACTCTGATTTCATCAATGGGGCCATATTTTTCAATTATGTCATTGACAATATTGATCATTTGATTCAATACCTTTTCCACTAAAGGTTGGCGTAGTGATCCTTTTTCAAGATGCGTGATTGATGTAGAAATAGGTCGGAGCAAGTTTTCATCTTTAGTTAGATAGTCGGAATGACGGAAGCCTGCTTTTTCACAGGCGATGCTATACATATCTCCTTTCATGAGATATGGCAGAATTCTGCGCATGAATTTCACAGAACGGTTGGAGAATCCTGCTGTTTTGAAGTCAAGTTTTACAAGGTTATCCAATATTTCGGGATCTGTGATGCCGAACTGTTGAGTTAAAGCCGTTTGTAGTTTGTCTCTTTCAGGAATTGAGTAAATAAGATGCCACAGGCGATAAAGTGGTTCATTGATGATGCCGGCATCGATTACGTATCGCACTTCACCGGTTTCGGAATCTACAATTTCATTAACAGTAGGTCTGAATCTTAACAATTCGTCACGCTTTGGATGCTTGATGAGGGCATTATACAAATCAACATAAGTTTTGTTACCCTTTATTCCCTTTCCTATGTTTGTTTCCGGTTTGAATCCGTCCGCTCGTTTGAGACCCAGTAATTTCAGTAAATCTGTAGCGGTGAGTTTCTCGTGAGTGAAAAGATATTCAGCAACTCTTCTGCGCTCTTCTTCAGATAGTTCAAACTTCTCAAGGGTTTTTCGATAGTCAAGAGTGAAAAGCCCTCTTTGGGTAGGATTAGGATTGAGAATCTTGTTCTTGCTATTGATGAGGCGGATATTGTTTACTGTTTCCCAAATACGTGTCAGTTGGGAAACCGGTGATGTTTTAGGGGCAACCCGCGGGTTACAATCAATAGTTTTTCCATTGTTGTTGACAAATTTAAAATTAAACATCTCGCATCGGCTCACCAAATTTTTACATGACTTGAGCGGACGCTGATAGAAAATTATGTTTTCTATCTCATCAATTACTTCGTTAGTTAGAATCTCCGGATAATGTTGGCTCTGAACTTTCAATATTTCGGAAAGTTCCTCCTCATGGGCTTCTCTGGGAAAAAGGTTTGAATATTCCGGATCTCCTTCTTTGATACGGTATGTTACTATGCTGCCTTTACCTCCCGGGACTGTAGTCTCCGAGTCTCTGAGTCGGTAGTATAAATATTGACCGACTGTGAGTCCGGATTTCTTTAGGTCGGAATAATGTTTGTTTATTTTAGCAACATACTGCGTATCCTCTTTTTCTGACGTTGAATCAAGGCGGCTATGACGGTAACCGCGCTTTGTACTCAGGTGCAGAATAACTCGTCCTAATTCTTTCAGCAATAGTTTACAGCTTGGATCTGCAGCTTTGGCTCGGAGGCTCCATAATTCAAGGGGTGGTAAGGTGTTTAAGTTATCTTCACGGTCATACATGCCTAAATTATGAAGAAAATTCTGAAGATATTTTCTGCGTTGTTTCCAGCGTAGAAGCATTCTGCGTGTAGAGCGGTTGAATGTTCTTTTGGCACAAGGCGTTTCACCATTGGCACTTGTAAATGCCTTGGTCTCATCGGTGGTCAGATTCACGATTCTGGATCCTATTCCAATAATTCTCACAGGAGCATAGGTCTTTTCCTCAATTTCGATAAGAGCCCATCCGATAGAGCCTATTCCGAGGTCAATTCCAAGTATTGTCATGGTTGTTTAATTTTAATGTTAATTAATGACATAAAGATAGATAAAATTTTTGAAAATCAAAAATTAGCCCTATTTTTGTAGTGCAAAATACAAAAGTAAGCTAATCACAATAAGAATTACAGTCTATTGACTGAAAATTCGTTGTGAAAACATTTGGAAAGGGACGCCTCGGTGTCTCTTTCGTCTTTTTATATGCTATGTAAGATTGTGGGGAATTTGAGATGAGGATTGTTGGGAATTAGTATTATTGTTGTGATTCGTTAATCGTTTTAATACTAATAGACTATGGCAACAATAAAAGTGAAATTCCGCCCCTCCGGGGTGAAGGGAAATCCGGGAACTATTTATTATCAGATTATCCATAAGCGTAGGGTGAATCAGATGTTGACGACCTATCGTGTGTTCGCTCATGAGTGGGATAAGCGTCTTTCAATGATTGTTACAGGTGTTAAAAATGATAGAAATGAGCTGTTATTATCGATTAAGCGTGAAATTAATCTTGATGTGGAGAGATTCGGAAAGGTCATCCGTCAGTTGGATTCCGAGGAGATGGAATATACCGCAAAAGATGTTATTTCCCGGTATAGATTGTTCGCACATCAATTCTCGTTATTCACCTATATGAATGGAATAATTGTCAGACTGAAAGAAAATGGCAGGATGAGAACTTCCGAGACATATTACTCCGCATTGCGCAGTTTCAGCAAATTTAGAGAAGGGGAGGATCTGCTGCTTGATTCTATCTCGTCCCGGATAATGGAGGCTTATGAGGGTTGGTTGAGGCAGAGGGGGATTGCACCTAACACCGTTTCGTTCTATATCAGAATATTGCGCGCCGTATATAATAGGGCGGTAGAGGAGGGGATTATTGAAAACAGTTATCCTTTCAAGCATGTATATACCGGGATAGATAAAACGGTGAAACGAGCTCTTCCGGTTGGGATTATCAAGAAAATAACGTCTCTTGATCTGTCCGGTAACCATTCGCTTGAATATGCGAGGGATATGTTTGTCCTGAGTTTTATGTTTCGCGGCATGAGCCTGATTGATATGGCGTTCTTAAAGAAAACCGCCCTGAATAATGGCTATCTGACTTATAGACGCAGAAAGACCGGGCAATTGCTGGTGATAAAATGGACCAGACAGATGCAGGAGAT
>CAMWUZ010000232.1 GCA_947177595.1 uncultured Porphyromonadaceae bacterium
TCAATTTGATATCAATAATATTACCTTACAGAGAATTTTGATGAATAAAAGTGAATACAAAGAAATACTATACAAATCAGGGATTATAAAGTCCCTGAGAGCTGTTTTATATCACAGTTCAGAATGACAAAGGAAATACTTGAATTTCGTCAGCTGACAAAATAGCGGTACACAATTAGTTGATAAAAAGCTTCAAAGTAGCTTTACATTAGACCAGGTGCCTTGCTGTTTTTTTTTATTTTATTTTTTAAGAAAAACTATTCCCAGGAAAAGCAGTCTAGTTAACAAGGATATAATAGCCAGCTGTCTGATTTGTTGGACCAAGGTTAAAAATGCAAAGCAACCTAATTTCTATGCCAATCCCTCTTGCTAGGTCTGATTGATAAATCAGTGATTTTTAAATTGATCTCGTATTTATAATCTTAATGTAGTTTATGTTTATAGCTGTCTTGAAATATAAAAAGACATTGGCGGATGTTGATAGTTTTTTGCAGGCTCATCGCGAATATCTCGCTGAACACTACGCGTCAGGAGATTTTATTGCATCCGGTCCTCAGAATCCGCGTATCGGAGGTGTAATATTGATTAAAGCGGACAATCGTGCGGGAGTCGATGCAATAATTTCACAGGATCCTTTCAAAATAAATGATATTGCCGAATATCATATCGTGGAATTCTGTCCAACAATGTTCTTGAATGAGAAAGTAAAGAGCTGTTTGGTATGATTGAAACCGAAAGACTGATTCTGCGTACTAGGCGAGAATCGGATGATGAGATTCTCTACGAATACGCAAAAGATCCGGAGATCAAAAAGAGTCTGTGAGGAGTGTGGGCTCAAATTATATTATATGACAAAAGAAGATTACGATGCCTTACATATCAATTGAGAGCGGAAAACTTAGTGCTGAACAAAAGAAACAGTTGATAGAAAGATTAACTGCGGCTGCATCTGATATTACCAATATACCTGTGCAGTTCTTTACTGTAACTATTAAAGAATTGCCGGACGAAAACTTCGGTATAGGCGGAAAGTCAATTGACGAGATAAAACGTAATTACGAACGAAAGGTTTGATGTTAGTCAATACCGCGTCAATTATGTCGTGCTAAAAAAGTTATCATATGCACCGGTGGTGCGCATACAGGGCTGAGTGTTATCCTGTCGGCATCTGTGATATGAATACATTTTAGCGGGACATACGTTTGAGAAGTGAGTAGGATGGAACTACGCCAAGTTCACCGGCGCGAGACAAATCTGCTGTTCCGGCTCTCGCATTCCCGAGGCGGAAGAAAGCAAAGCCGCGGTTATAATATGCTTCTCCGAGCTCCGGTCGCAACTCGATAGCTTTAGTGAAAGCGTTGATAGCCGAGGTATAGTCGGAATTTTCAAGCATGAGTACACCTTTATTATAGTGTGCTATAGCCATATCGGGAGAAAGAGCTATTGTTTTGTCAATATCTGCAAGTGCCGATTTCTTGGTCATCCTTTCTGTCTCCGCACTAATTTTACCGGCATCTTTTGAATGCGAATCCATAGCGGATGATGCCTGCAGTCCGCGCAAACGGGCAATCGCGCGCATCATATATGCCAGTGTGAAATCAGGAGTGACTTCTATCGCTTTGGAAAAATCGGCAACTGCAGCGGGATAGTCGCGTAAAGTCATGAAATCCATTCCGCGTGCAAAGTAGTCGATAGCACGCGGAGTGTGGGTCGCTAGATATGAGTTATAGTATTCTACCGATTCAAAGTGACGTTGAATCTGCTCGGCATCATCGAGTATTGGTTCATGATTAGTTACCTGAAGCACAAACCTGAGAATACGTGAACGGTTAATGTCATCGGCTTCACGGATATATTCGGAATTAGGTCTGAGTTCCGTAGGTGAAGAGTAGTAGGTGACGGCAAACATAGGTTCGATGTCTGCGCGAGCTATTCTATCCTGCACTTTACCGCGAATCTGCTTATTGTTAAACTCCTGCTCAAGTGTCAGAGGTTCATTTACTGTGATGAGAGATGTGAATCTGGCTGCTACCTCCTCCTGTTGTTCATTATCAGCAACGGCGAGTTCCGTATCTTCCATCAGATCTGATGACTTTCCGGTAGCCTGAGCCGGAACAATGAGTTCATCCGGAGTTTTTTGAACGGTTTCTTTTGCCATGGCGATAGACTTGTCATAGTCTGCTTTAAATGTCTGGTCTCCCATATCCCGCTTCACCTGGGAGCGCAGGAAGTAACCCGCGGCGAGATTAGGATAACGGCGCAACACTTCGTTAATATCAGCCATGGCTCCTTTGAAATCGCGCTTCTCATTTCTTACTATCGCTCTGTTATATAGTGTCTTTATGTCAGGACCGTGGAGCGCTATTACTTTGTCAAGATCTTTCAAGGCACGGTCAAAATCTCTCACCTCCATATATAGGAGTGCCCGGTTGAAAAACGGCACATAATCGCCTGGGGCAAGTTGGATAGCATAATCGTAGTCACTTATTGCTCCGTAATAGTCATCAAGGTTTCTGCGTATAAACGCTCTGTTGATGAAGAACCCGGGGTAACGGGGCTGAATCTTTATCGCTTCATCCATATCGGAAAGAGCAGCCGCGTAGTCTTTATTCTTATTGATTTCCACATCAGCTTTCAAAAGATATGCATTTATGGCATTTTTATTAATTTCAAGCGCTTTCTGAGCATCTTCGTATGCTCCCAAAGTGTCACCGGTTTCCAGTTTTAACCTCGCTCTTCCGATATATCCGTTGTCAAAACGCGGATGAGCTTTCAGTAGCGTGTCATACGCCTTCTTTGCCCCCTCATAGTCCTTTATATCCTGCTGTGCCAACGCTTTGTTGAAAATAATCCCTCTGTTGTCGGGTAATGTTTTAAGCACCTGATCATAATCTGCAATCGCTTTTTCAGGCTGACCCAGATTCTGGTAGGCAACAGCTCTTAACTCATAAGCATCGGTCATGAACGGATTGCGGCTGATTGCCTCTGATGCATCGGTAAGCGCTCCATTGAAGTCATCAAGATTCAACTTCGCGAGTGCCCTGTAGAAATATGGTTGGGCAAGATATGGTTTGGCGGCGATTGCCTGATTAAAATATTGGATAGATAGAACATAATCCTCAAAATAGAGCGCACTTCTGCCGGATCTTAGAACCTGATCGGTATTGATCTGTGCAGATGCAGTAAAAATAGTAGCGAGGAAGAGTATAGTAGATAAAAAATGCTTCATTTTTTTAAATACATATAAAGGACCATTGTCTGTCTTTATT
>CAMWUZ010000233.1 GCA_947177595.1 uncultured Porphyromonadaceae bacterium
TGATAAGGAAGTCACCGACAATGCTACAGTCCGCGTGCCCGAAGGCTGCGATACTGATAACTGGGGCGACTTCAAGGATGTGAAGGTAATCGTAATGACCATAGACCCTGTGGCGGTTGAGATAATCGAAGGTGAGACCGTCACACTGAACGCTGTCCTACCCCCGGAAATCGATACCGAACTGACATTTACATGGATCTCGGATACCCCTGCTGTGGCAGAAGTCGATTCACTCGGCAGAGTATCGGCTATCCAACCCGGCAAGGCAATCATCACCGTATCGGTCAGTGAGGCTATAAAAGCGACCTGTGAGGTAACGGTTATTGAAAGACCGGTAGAAATCAAGCTGCTTCTGAACCTCGAGGCTGTTAAGGTGGAAGAGACCGAAACAGTCCAGCTCACAGCGACACTCAGCACCGAAGGTACTTCCGGCACAACCGTTACCTGGAGCTCATCAGCCCCGGAAGTGGCGACTGTTGACGCCAAAGGACTTGTAACCGCAGTCAAACCGGGCACTGCTGCAATAACAGCAACAACCGCGGACGGTCTGACCGCTACATGTCAGGTTACCGTAGTGGCTAAATCAACCGGCATAGAAGGCATTGAGAACGATGGCGACAAGGCTGTGAGAGTTGAAGGCGGCAGCATCATCGATCCCGAAGGCAGCGAGGTGTTTGATCTGACCGGACGCAGAGTCAAACCCGAAGGACTCCGCAGCGGTATCTACATCGTGCGCATTCCCGGAGCTAAAGCCGTGAAAGTAGTAGTCAGATAAACTACCGGACCATACACAAACAGAGCGGGGAGGCGAAATTCGCCTCCCCGCTTATTATTAATGGGTTTGGTGTTTTATTTCTTTTTGGTAGTGGTTTTCTTGGGAGCCGGCTTCTTGGCGGCAGCAGCCTTAGCGGTCGGCTTTTTCGCTGTGGTCGCTTTTGCCGCTGTCTTTTTAGCAGGAGCTTTCTTGGCTGCGGGTTTTTTAACCGCCGGTTTGCCCGGCTGTTCGGGACGACGGCGTAGCACCTGTGCCGAGCGGGCGGGAAGGTAGAGGCGTAGCCATTCCACTCCGTGTGGCGAGTAAAGCTCGTCTTTTTCGGTGAAGTGGGTCACGCTCTCGTCAATATTGCCGTAGCCGCCAAATGTGGGATTGTCGCTAGAAAGCACCACGTCATACTGTCCGGGTGGAGTGAGGATGCCGTAGCCGTCAAACGATTTGAAGGGATTGAAGTTGAACACGAATACAAGGTCGCCGCGTTTATAGGCAAGTACCTGGTCATCGTCCTTCTCCCAGAGTTTTTCCACCGGAAGTGCCTGGAAGTTATATACTCCGCTGATGAGGTGAATCATCGCGTTGTCAAAGTCGTTGAGATACACATATTTCAGTTCTGCACGGTCAACGAGATCCCACTGGCGGCGGGCATATTTGTATGACCAGCCGTTGCCCTCACGCGGAAAGTCAATCCACTCCGGATGTCCGAACTCATTACCCATGAAGTTGAGGTAGCCACCGTTGATTGTAGAGGCGGTGACAAGGCGGATCATCTTGTGAAGCGCGATTCCGCGGGCAACAGTCATATTGTCGTCATCCTTCATCATGTGCCAGTACATCTGGTCGTCAATCAGTCGGAAAATCACAGTTTTGTCGCCTACGAGCGCCTGATCGTGGCTTTCCACGTAGGAAATTGTCTTTTCGTCGGCGCGGCGGTTTGTCAGTTCCCAGAAAATAGATGTCGGGTGCCAGTCCTCATCCTTCTTCTCCTTGAGGGTCTTGATCCAGTAATCAGGGATTCCCATAGCCATGCGGTAGTCGAAACCTATGCCTCCGTCCTTGACAGGAATGGCGAGCCCTGGCATACCGCTCATCTCCTCCGCGATAGTGATTGCATTCGGGTTGATCTCATGGATGAGTTTGTTGGCGAGGGTGAGATAAGTTATCGCGTTGGTGTCCTGATGACCGTTGTAGTAGTCATCGTAGCTGCCGAAGGATTCTCCAAGCCCGTGGCTGTAATATAGCATGGAGGTAACGCCGTCAAACCGGAAACCGTCAAACCGGAACTCCTCCAGCCAGTATTTGCAATTGGAGAGCAGGAAGTGGAGCACCTCATTCTTTCCGTAATCAAAACAGAGAGAATCCCACGCCGGATGCTCCCTCCTGCCGTCTCCATAAAAATATAAATCAGGTGAGCCGTCGAGTCTGCCGAGACCCTCCACCTCATTTTTTACAGCATGACTGTGGACGATATCCATAATAACAGCGATACCCAGTTCATGAGCCTTGTCTATCAGCGATTTCAGCTCCTCCGGAGTGCCGAATCGGCTGGATGGAGCGAAGAAACTTGACACATGATAGCCGAACGAACCGTAATAGGGATGTTCCTGAATAGCCATAATCTGTATCGCATTATAGCCGTCGGCGTGTATACGCGGCAAAATCAGATCGCGGAACTCGGTATAGGTTCCAACGCCCTCGCGCTCCTGAGCCATGCCTATGTGGCACTCATATATTAATAGCGGCTTGGTATCCGGCTTGAATTTCTTAACCTTCCATTCGTATGGCTCAGGGCTCCATACCTGCGCGGAAAACAGGTGAGTATTCTCATCCTGCACCACGCGGGTGGCATATGCGGGAATTCTCTCTCCTTCGCCACCGTTCCAGCGCACAATCATCTTGTAGAACTGACCATGGCGAAGTGCGTCTGCCGGAAGGGTTATTTCCCACACGCCGCTGTCCGGCAACCGGTGGAGAGTGTAGCGCACCTGCTCCTTCCAGTCACTGAAATCACCTATCAGGGTAACTTCTGTGGCGTTGGGAGCCCATTCGCGGAACACCCAGCCGCCGTCGGCACTACGGTGCAATCCGAAATAATTGTGAGCGTTTGCGAAACTGTCAAGAGAGCCGGAAGCGCCGATGAGTTCAGCTTCTTTTTTCACAGCGTCTTCGTGGCGACCGATTATTGCCGGAGCATATGGCTCCAGCCACGGGTCATTCTTAATCAGATTGAGAGTTTTTTTACTCTTTGGCATAGTTAAGGTACTGGTTATGGTTTCCGCAAATTTATCGAAAAAAATTAAGCCCGATGCATTTTATCCGCGAAAAACATTAAAATTGCGCCAATCAGTTGCAGCGCATCCAAACAATTGCTAACTTTGTTGCCGCTAAACCGTCATGCCCGGATGGCGGAATCGGTAGACGCGCCGGTCTCAAACACCGGTGGGGCAACCCATCCCGGTTCGATCCCGGGTCCGGGTAC
>CAMWUZ010000234.1 GCA_947177595.1 uncultured Porphyromonadaceae bacterium
TCAAGATATTCCTTAGCTTCCGGGCGAGCCGCATACAAATCAAGAACCATTTCAATAATCTGTTCTTTGTCAAGTGGCTGTATGGCTTTTTTTAGTGTTGTTTTTGACATTGTCGTGAAAATATTAAACGGAGAGATGAAATCAGATTGACATCTCTCCGTTTATAACTGATTTGATATTCAATTAGTTCTGAGTTTCTGGAGACTCATTTTTCAGCCACTTGTCAAGCCAGCGGAAGAATACTCTCTGCCACATAACAGAATTCTGCGGCTTGAGAATCCAGTGGTTTTCATCAGGGAAAATAAGCATCTCGGCAGGAACACCACGAAGACGTGCGGCGTTAAACGCCATCATGCCCTGAGATGCGAGGATCCGGAAATCGTATTCTCCGTGAGTGATAAGGATAGGGGTATCCCACTTATCAACAAACCTGTGAGGGGAGTTAGCAAAAGAATTCTGAGCGACAGGATTGGATTTATCCCAGAACGGTCCACCCAAATCCCAGTTTGCAAACCACATTTCTTCGGTTTCGAGATATTGAGCCTCAGTGTTGAAGATACCAGCGTGGGCAATGAATGCAGCAAATCTGCCTTCGTGGTGACCTGCAAGCCAGTAAACGGAGAACCCTCCATAACTTGCGCCCACAGCGCCGATGCGCTCGGGATCAATGTAATTTTCTTTTTTGATATCGTCAACAGCACTCAGATAGTCGCGCATATTCTGACCCCCATAGTCTCCTGAAATCTGTGCATTCCATTCAGTGCCGAATCCGGGAAGTCCGCGACGGTTGGGAGCAACAACAATGTAGCCGTTTGCAGCCATTAGCGCGAGGTTCCAGCGATAGCTGAAGAACTGGCTGACAGCAGACTGAGGACCACCCTGGCAATAAAGAAGCGAGGGATATTTTTTTGCAGGGTCAAAATTAGGAGGATAGACAACCCATGTGGTCATCAGTTTGCCATCGGTAGTGGGTACCATGCGTTTTTCGACAGTGGGCATATCGACAGCTTCAAGTATGGCGTTATTCACCTCAGTAATCTGAGTGACTTCACCATTGTTGATCGAGTAAATCTCATTGGGTTGCACCATTGAGTGGCGGAGGGCAAGGATAGAACCGTCGGCGAGCGGAGCCATGGATGCGTAGTCACAGATGCCGTCAGCAACCACTTTCACCTCTTTATTATCGAGTGAGATATTGAAGATGGGAGTAACGCCATCTTTGGGGGCGATAAAATAGATTGATTTTGAATCAGGAGCCCACGCGATAGCATCAGCGGTATAATCCCAGTCAGTGGTCAGGTCTGTTTTCTCTGAGGTTCCAACATTCATTATGAAGATGCGATTCTTATCGCTCTCGTAACCATCATGCTCCATGCTCAACCATGCAACATATTTCCCATCAGGAGAGTATGCGGGTGCAGTATCATAGCCCATCATGCCTTCGGTTAGGTTGACGGTAGTTCCGGTCGCAATGTCATAGAGATACAGGTCGGAATTGGTTGATAGTGCATATTCCATTCCTGTTTTTTTGCGGGAAACATAAATGAGCTTTGAGCCATCGGGTGACCATGTGAAAGATTCTATTCCTCCGAAGGGTTTCATCGGTGCCTCGAAAGGCTCGTCCTCCATAATATCCTTGACATTGGTAATGCTGTTTCCGTCAAAGTCACCGATAAGGGGGTGAGGAATCTCGGTAACCCATTCATCCCAATGCTTGTACATAAGGTCATCAATAAGTCTGCCGGTAGCATCGGGCAGGTCAGGATAAATGTCCTTTGCGTCACGCGAATACTTTACAGAACCGATCATGACTACTTTTGAGCCGTCGGGTGAGAATAGGAATCCGGAAATACCGTTTTCCACTGAGCTGACTGCTTTTCTGCCGGAGCCGTCGGCATTCATAACCCAAAGCTGAGTTTTCCCGTCAACCGCAGCGGTGAAAGCAATCTTTTTGCCGTTTTCAATCCATACTGCGCCGTTTTCGCTCTCAGGAGTTGATGTGATACGAGTCTTTTCGGATCCGTCGGTATTCATCACATAGAGGTCGGCATTGCTCTTGTTTTGCTCCACACTCTCATATGAAACGCTGTAGAGTACTTTTCCTTCCGGAGAAACAACAGGAACGCCGACCCTGCCGAATGCTTCCAACACCTCAGTGGTGTATTGACGATCGGCGGGCAGCCAGCCGGTTTTGTCGATAATTTCGCCTTTTTCTCCCGAAGTGCCGGAGCACGAGGTGGCGAGCATAGCAATTGCCATTGGAATAATGGTTTGTTTCATTGAAGATTATATTTGATTAGTTATTGTTTCGTCTATTATTTTTTGTATGGAAATTTCCGGTAAAACTATTAGGGAAAAGCTCGGCGATAAGATCATTGCGGTTAAGCCGGCGGAGCGATTTGATAATCTGAGGGCGATATGTCTTGTCATACCAGAAAAAATATTGGCGCTGAGCAAGTTTCTCTTCCGGTTTAGTGGCGCAATAAACCTTTTCACCGGTATATGGATGATATCCGGAATAATAAATTTCGGTAGCAAGTGTCATAGGGGTAGGGGTGAAATCCTGCACCTGCTCAAGATGCATATCAAGGTTTTTGGTTTTTACCGCTAGTTCAGCCATATCAACCTCCGAGCATCCGGGATGACTCGAAATGAAATAGGGGATAAGTTGCTGCTTCAAACCGCATTTACGGTTTACTCCGTCAAATATCTTCTTGAAATCATAGAACAGACTGAACGACGGTTTTCTCATGAGGTCAAGCACCTTGTCCTCAGTATGTTCCGGAGCAACCTTGAGTCGTCCGCTCACGTGCTTCTCAATGAGTTCCTCATTATATTTCCGGTTAGTGGCATCAATCTTCCGGTTACCGGTAGGATGTATGGAGAGATCGTAGCGCACGCCGCTGCCAATAAATGATTTTTTAATTCCCGGAATTGCATCCACGCTCCTGTATATATCCAGAAGAGGTGCATGATCGGTATTCAGATTAGGACACGGCTTAGGATGGAGACATGAAGGACGGATGCATCTGGCGCATATGTCCGTGTCTTTTCCTTTCATTCCCCACATATTTGCCGAAGGACCACCCAAATCGCTGATGTAGCCTTTGAAGTCAGGCATTCTGGTTATTCTTTCAGCTTCGGCAAGAATGGATTTTTTACTTCTGGAAGCGATGAATTTACCCTGATGTGCCGAAATTGTGCAGAAAGCACATCCGCCGAAACATCCGCGGTGCATACATAC